>JBEDKY010000098.1:0-8470 GCA_041171905.1 Pseudomonadota bacterium | reverse complement strand
GATGCTCTCGACGCTCAAGGGCACGGTTCATTTGGGTGCGCATGCCGACGCCCCTTGCCATTATGGAGCATCCGGAGCCGATATTTCCCAGCGGGATTTGCGCCGTTACCTTGGGCTTTGTCAGGTGATAACAATCGACGTTGTGCCTGCGGGCCGAATTCTCCCCGAGCATCTGCAGGGAACGAAAATCACCGCACCGCGCTTGCTTTTTCGGACGAACTCGTTTCCAAATCCGGAACGCTGGCAGGACGATTTCACTTCGCTCAGTCCGCAACTCGTCGATTGGCTTGCCTCACGAGGGGTTGTGACTGTTGGAATCGACACGCCATCGGTGGACCCGCACGATTCCAAAGCACTGGAAAGTCACCAATCGCTGCTGAAAAACGATTTTGCCGTGCTCGAAGGACTCGATTTGTCTGCAGTGCCGGACGGCGAATACACGCTGATAGCGTTGCCTCTTCCGTTGGTCGGCTTTGATGCATCTCCGGTGCGTGCTGTTTTGCTCCCACCGCGAATGCCAATCGTCTGATCCCACCATCTCCTGTTCACACCGTTCCTTCTCTCGGGAAAGAATTGTTTATGCAAAAAGGCCGATTTTGGTCTGGCATATCAATTGCTGAACCCTTTTTAGGAGAGGGAGGACGCCACATGATCCGAATCAATCTGAAAAATGGCCTGTCCGAGTCGATGCGAAAAAGAGCCAAAGCAGAGCTGCCACGCTTGGTTGTCGGCGTTCTTGCCGGCTTTGTCAGCATTGCTCTTTGGGCTTGCAACGACACAAACTTTGGCGGCAACCCGCCAACTCCCCCTGCTGCCTCAGGAAAAAAGACTGACCCGAATTTGTCTCCGCCCGAAGATGGAAGGGGCTCAAATCCCAAGGAAGGAGAGCCACTTGACCCCAAAAGAGTGGTCTCGCTGCAGATCACCGGCCTGCAACCCGAGGCGTGGTGGAACAACTGTTTAAAGATTGAGATGAATGGCAAGACTTTCGACATTGCCTGCAGCAAAGATAAAAGCGCCATTGGAAAAGTCGTACGACTGCCGATTCCCGATGGAGTTGATTGTCCGGTGTTGGACCTCCATCTGGAGACTTACAAAAATGTCGGCGAAACGTGCAATGAACGCGCACGTCAAGGGCTTCCCTGCGAGGGGCCTTTTTCCAAGAATCCCGACAGCGTGCGCAAACATTCAGTGTCTGCCGAAAGAATTCATTTTGTTCTGAGTGAAGGAACCCAGAGCAGCACAAGCCGGGTGATTCGTGCCTTTTTTGAGGATCAGGACGGCGAAACGATCCGCAGAGCAAAACAGGATGCGTCACTCGCCGAGCCATTGGGTGTTGACTTCAATGATGCTATTTTCGAACTGTCCACTTTGGGTGCACCCTTTGAAATTGCCGGCGCTGCCGGTACAAAGTGTCCTAGGTAGGCCCAAAGAATCATTTTCCGCATCGGGAGATTGTCATGTACTTCGACACCACTGCACGGGCCAGACCCGTTTTGAAGTGGGCCGGAGGAAAGGCAGGCCTGCTCGAGCAGATGGTTCCTCACTTTCCGCAGAGCTTCACCCGTTACCTTGAGCCTTTTCTGGGTGGAGCGGCTGTGTTCCTGAGTCTCAGCCCCGAGGTTCCCGCACTGCTCAACGAAATCAATGAAGAGCTTTTTAATCTGTATTGCGTCATCCGCGATCAACCCGATGCGCTCACCGACGAGCTCGAGCGCATGCGCGCGAGCTACAGTCAGGACTATTACTATTCTCTGAGGGCGAGTCAGCCGGCGCAGTCTCTACAGCGTGCGGCGCGTACGTTGTTTCTCAATAAAACTGGCTTCAATGGTCTGTACCGGCAAAACCGCCGCGGTGAATTCAACGTGCCTTTCGGTCACAACAAAAAGTGTCCGGCAATCTACACTGTCGAAAATATCCATACGGTGAGTGGCCGGCTGCGCAATGCGCAACTGATGAATGGAGATTTTTCGCAATTGCTTGCGCTCGCAGGAGAGGGTGATTTTGTTTATTGCGATCCGCCCTACGAGCCTCTTTCTGCGACTTCGAGTTTTAATGCCTATACAGGCGGCGGGTTCTCACGTGAAGAGCAGACGCGGCTCAAGAACGCCTGTTCCGCGGCAGCCGCGCGCGGTGCTGTCGTTGCGGTTTCAAATTCATCGGCACCATTCATTCAACAGTTGTATTCCGACGCGACAATCAAAACGATCAGTGCTCGCCGGGCCATCAATTCCAATCCGGCCAAGCGCGGCACAGTCGATGAACTGCTCATTCTCATGGGAAGTTGACAATTATCCGCCGCATTTTTCCCCACCTATAGTGAGATAAACCGCGGTCAGGAAGCTGTCCTTGTTTTGATGTTCCGGCACGAACTCCCCGACCTTTTTTTCGGCAACATCTGCGACACAGAATTTATGGTCAGAATTCAAGAGAAGTTCCTTCTCTTCTGGAAAGCTTGAGATCACCTCAATCGATGCACCCACCATTCCTGATCCCTGAACTACAAAAAGCACGTTCTTCTTTTCGGGCTCGGTCATGTTGCCGGCTCCGGAATAACCCACGGCGACGTTTTTATCGAATGAGTAGCTTTGAAAACCGCGTTCTGTGATCACACTTCCCTTTTTGTAGCGTCCTGCAACGAAAGCAGAATCGAGACGAGCTCCGCGAAAAGCCTGCAGTCGATTAAATCCACCCTGATATTGGGCGAGCTTGTTGATTCCCGAGGCAAGACACAGTGCCATCTGACTCCATTGCTCATCCGTGTAATGGCGGTCGAGTTCGGGGATTCTGTCTTTTGTTTCGCGGAGCCATGGATTGAGACTGCTGAAGAGTCCTCCGGTGTAGGCAATGAGCAGTCCCTGCTCATACTCCGTCACAATGTCTTTAAAGGCTTTCAGAGAGCCGGGGTCATCATTGTTCTTCGGAAACTGAATTACTCCGACCATGTCGAATTGCGCGCGACTGTAGCGCATGTTTCTACTCGCAGCGATCTCGTAACCGCCTGGTCCGCTGCACTCGCCGCGTTTGGCAACAAAGGTTGAAAGATCAACCTGTCGAATGTCTCCGTTGCTGTCGGTAATGGTTGCTTTGGTTGTCGCGTCGGTCGACTTTTTCACGCATGCATTCAGAGGAAAAGTGAATACTGCAGCGCAGGCGGTCAAGGCGGAAACTCGAATGGTCTTCACTTTTGAAATCATACTGACGTTCTCCCATACAGTGGATGTGAATTTGATACTAAGAAAGTCCTTCTATGCCGCACCCATCGCTGCTTCTTCCTCTGGCTTCCATGTGAGGACCACGATCGAAACGTCATCATCCGGCGGATGGGAGTCCCAAATATCTCGTGTGAAATCGACGAATAGATCAAGATTCTGCGCATTGAATTCGGTCTTCTTACAAAACTGCAGTATCGACCGCCGTGAAATGCTCTCACCATTCGGTCCGGTGTTCTCGAGCAAACCGTCCGTATAGAGAACGATTGAGTCTTTTGCAGTGAGTTGAATCGTTTCCGATGAATAGGTCGTATCGGCGTTGACTCCCAGCAGTGAGCCCGAGACAACAATGGATTCCGGCCTCTGCTCTGGAATGATATGCATTGGGTGTGGATGCCCCGCGTTCACCACATGACAAAGTCCATTTTCAAGCTCAATGCAAACAAACAACATCGACATGAATTTCAGGCCTTGACTGGAGTCGAGCATCACGCGGTTCACATGCTGTGCCAATTGTTCAACCGCTTCCGAAGCTGATGCATAGCTGTCTGAGTTGTATGACTCCCAGCTTTTGATAATTCCGGCGGCGACACCTGTCAGAATAGATGCAGCAAAGTCGTGACCAGTCACGTCGCCGATAGTCACAAAAAAACGTTGTTTCTTTTCACTGTAGTAGTAGCCAAACCAGTCACCACCGGTTTTACCTGCGCTGCGGGCATAGGAGGACAATTTTACGTCTTTGAGATTAAGTGACGGCGGAAGTAATGCGTTTTGCAAAGATTCCGCAGCGTCGAGCTGCGCTTCAATCTGCGCTTTTCTTCTGACTTCTTTCAAGTATTCAATGTTTTTTAGTGCGATTAAAAGGCTGGTTGCGACTGCATTGATAAATCCAAACAGCTGATTCCGATCATCCCTGACAAAAGATTGGGAATCGAACCGCCGCAGAATAATGGCACCGTCAAGTGAATTGCTCTCGAGTGGTAAGGTCAGAACCGATTCCGGTGACATTGAGCTAGTTTCTGAGCCGACGCCTTGTGCCTCCTCAATCGAGGGAATCGCCGTCAGCGGTTCGCTGGCAAATGCCGGTAGCAGTGAACTTCGTGCTCTGCCTTGCTCAGGTCTCACTACTTCGTATATTTTTCCGGCGTTTTTTTCGTCTGAGTTTACAAATGTAAAATGGAGAAATTCACTTCCTGCATCGACGTCCTTTGAAAAGGCGTTTTTGTTGATCATGAAATCGATGGTGAATTTGTAGCCAGACAGGCTGAGCTGGTTGCTGATTGCAATCGCCACTGCGGTCAATGCATCCCGGTAACTGTGCGCCTGCGCAAGTGCGGAAGTACAGTCGAAGACTCTCTGGAGTCGGTTGCGCGCTGCAATTTCGGCACGTTCGTTCCTTTGTGAGGTGCGAAAAAGTTCGCTAAAGAATTGCCCCTGCATTGCGGTCATGCAGACAAAGAACAGCAGGACACCGACGTGGAGCATGCGAAAATTAGAGTTGAACAGACGGATTTCGTTCCCCATCTCCCAAAGTCCGCCCAAAAATAAAAATGCGAAGCCGAGGTAAAATGTTTTTGCGTAGGGATGTCTGCGCAGTTTGAAAATCGAATGTATAAATACTGCAGAAAAAATTGGCACAGCGAGTGCATAAAAGTAAGTGAGGAACGGCAGCAGTCCTAAGTCGCTGAAGGGCAGTGCGGCCAGCGCGACTGCAACGAAGACAGTGTTCGTCAGGACTGTGTTCTTGACCCACGTGTTCCCGTCGATTGAAAAAATGTTGGTGTAAAATTGGATAAAGAAAATTGGCGAGCAGAATAACCCCAACAGGCTGAGGTTGCCCAGTAAGGCAGGATCGAGCCCAAGCTCATGCCGTAGCCGCAGACCTGCAATCAGATAGAAAAAGACACAGGCGGAAAATAGTGCGAGGTGCAGGTATGTGCGGACATTACTGTAGAATGCAAACAGCAGCAGGCCGGAAACGCTCAGCAACGCGAGAATGCTGGAGACAAAAAATGGCACCAAATCATCCTTGAGCATGTGCATTATGAACTGCGAACGTTGGCCGAGCTCTATCGTTCCTATCGGGCCAATTCTCTGGTGCTCTGAATCAATGCGCATGAAGTAGGTTTTGCCGTCTTGTGCGGGATTCATTGTCAGCAGATGTGGCGGGAACCCAGCATATCCTGAATCTCCCCCGAATGAATGAATGACCTTTCCCGCGCCGTTGAAAAATTTGAAGCGCATAAAAACTTTTTCAAATCTCAAAGTGTACGATTCGCTGCTTGTCGAAAGGTGATTGAACCTGAGCCACAGTGACTCTCCCTTGCTTGGTGCAAGACGGTTTTCTCGAGGATTGAATGGCTGCCATAGCAGTGTCTCCGGCAGCAACTGCGGATTCTCAAATTTCTTTTCACTGAATGCGTATTCGATTTTAAGAGAATCCGCGGGTTCTTGGGCTTTTGCGAGTAGGGAAACAAAAGACAGCAACAGCGCCGTTGCCAGAATTGGCAGGACGACACCGATGATATTTTTTGATACCTTTAAGTCCAAAAACATACTGCATCTCCGCGAAGATCATCGGCCTCGCTTCGCGGAGTTTTACTGTGTCGTATTGTGTCATTTCATTGCTGGGGAAAATTTACCCACTGTTAAGGCATCGGTGGAATAACCTGTCGGTTGACCATGCAAAAGTAATAGGGGTTGAGGTTCATGTGATCCGGACTCACGCTGCAAATTTTGCCCAAGACACTTCCGGACGCGATTTCACTGGCACGCGCTTGCGGAGTGAGCGCCGCACATCTTGTTCTTTCCGAAATGAATTGTGAAACCGTTAAGTAGTGTCGCGGAAATGGCGACTTTGGCATGACCAAAGCACCATTAGCTTCCCAACTTGCTGGGGGCGCGCCAGTGAACCCTGCGGGTGTTGATATCCCATATTCGTTGACCGAGCCTGATGCCAGCGTTGGTCGTTCGTTGATGAAACTTATGAACCCACAACCCTGCCAGCCGCAGTTTTGAATTTGGCTTGCATGGATTACGACGACGCATTTGTTTTTGATGATCTCTGCTGTCGGAGTGGTGCACCAAGATGCCAATGAAGAATCGATCGTTTTGCGGTTGTCACAACTCATACCGCCTATTGATGTTGTGCCTGTTCCGCTGTTTGAGCCAGCTTCAGCCGAGTTTGGAACCAGTGGTGCGAGGGGCAATACAAGTGCAAGTCTGAGCATTCTCGAATTTATATGCTTTTTCATTTTTCCAACTCCTCGTACCAAACCGCTTAGAGTACTTTACGCCAACTTACCGCAGAACTCAGCGGCAGAATGGGCGTAAAATATGTCTTCAAATTCAATTCGAAATTTCCAGACAATTGCAATTCGGGTGTAATCACTTCGCGACTCACAACTCCCTGCAGACAGAGATACGATTTTGTTGTGTTAATGTCCCTGTCGCCGTCAATCAGCCACACTGGTGAACCGGATTCTCCCGGAATTGTCCCTACTTGATCCAGTAAGAACAGACTTCCAATCCCCGAATTTGGTAAATTGAGCAATTCGGCGCTGAGAACGTTTCCTGAATTCAATTTTACGCGTTCTTTGCTGTTTGCTTGAATAATTCCCGTACTGTCGACAGCCATCACACCGGCAATCAAATCGACGCCACTTGGAATATTTGCTGCACTCGGGCAAGTCGGAAGCGCCACGGATGCTGCCTGAGCAATGGGTATTCTTCCTTGAAAAAACCGGATGACGTCGCTGCGTGTATTGTTCTCGTATTGGATCTCAGGTGTGGTCATTTTTACCAATTTAGAGACCTTATTCGCAGCACTGAAAGGTAACTTGAAATTCGCACCCGAGCCTAAGTTGGTTTGCTTGAGCACACTCTTTCCAACTGATGAAACTGTGACTCCGAGAGGATTAACTGTTTCAAAGCAATGCGTGGCAGTGTAAAAATAGAGATTGACATGAGTTGTCGGGCTCTTTGGATCCGGTTCATATGCAAAGGCACCGGAACACTTGTTCTTGGTAATTGCATCGGTAAATGTTGATACAGCCCCGAACGCCTGCAGTGCACCAGCAGGAGCAGAGTCCGTCAGCGCATTAAACAATGAGTTAAACGCACCTGCCATTGATGCAGATTTTGAAACAATTCCGAGCTGTTCTTCGCCTTCATTCTGCAGGGGCTTGTTTCCGCTGTCTCGTACCCCTGTGGCGAGTTGCGTCGTGTTTTCATTCGATTGGCCGCAGGCAACCATACCCAGAACTGCTATCGCCGACAGTGTCTTCATGGAACTCCTCCCGCACTTTGACCAAATTTAATGTCGGGAGGTTTCAGTAAATATGAAATATTAATTTTAAATCTTATAGTTTTAATAAATTAGGATTAGCTTCAGGGTGCAGTCTTACAAGTCAAAACGCCACAAATCCACTGGACGTCCCCGCCCGTCGAAGCTTTCCAGCCTCTCGGGAAGAAGAGCCGATGGCTGCAGCAGTCCGTCGAATGGCGAGAGCGTTTGGAGTTTAAAGTTCTCTGGTGCGAAAAAATCTGGGTGAAGAATAGACTGGGCAACATCAAGAATCGACATGGAATGTCTGGGTGACGGTGCTGCGGGGCTCAAGAGTTTTCGCGGACCGTCACCCATTGCACCCAGTGCAAGTAAAACTGTTCCATAGTCGCCTTTTTGCTGTGAAGGCCGTGCTGGATAAAATGCGTGATGGTGACCACTGACGTAGAAGTCGACGCGGTAATTATTGAACAGCTGGTAGAGGTCAGAGGAGTCAAACAGGATATTGCCAACTGTCTCGCGCCCCTTGGCAACGGCGAACAGCGGCAGGTGGCCGATCACGATGCGTGATTTCACCGAGGTGTCGTTTGCAAGAAGTTCGAGCTGGCGTTCGAGCCACGCGCGGTTGCGGGAAACCTCACCCGCCGAGCTCCCGTCAAAGCCAATCACTCCCGCAGATTTGAACTTGAATGCATAAAAAAATGGAAATTGTTCACGACTCAACCACTCGACAGAAGCATATGCAGTTTTTCTCAGCAGTGAATTCCACGCAGACTCAGCCGCCATCCGCTCGCGCGCAAAGACAAATCCTCCGCTTGAGCTGCGTTCGGCCGAAGCATCGTGGTTGCCCAGCGCAGAAAGAAATGGAATACCGCGCGACACGAAAGGTTCGGCAACAACTCGCTGCCATTCGTTCCACATACTTTGCAGGCGCTCGTTGCTCAGTGTGGTGTCTTGTCCGGCCACCAGATCG
>JBEDKY010000097.1:0-3611 GCA_041171905.1 Pseudomonadota bacterium | reverse complement strand
AGGAGTGGCAGATGTGTGAATTCAGGACGCTGCCAGCCAAACATGTCGTAAAGAACAACGTGCTTGGGCGTTGAAGAAATCCACTCTTCGCCACGGATGACGTGCGAGATTTGCATCTCGTGGTCGTCGACGACGTTGGCGAGATGGTAGGTGGGAAAGCCATCGCTTTTGAGCAGCACCTGATCATCGATGCCATCGTTCTCGAACGACACATTGCCGCGCAGGCCGTCGTTAAAACTCGTGCTTCCGCCCATCGGCATTTTCATCCGGATGGTGAACGCAGCGCCGTTTTTGAGTTTTTGCTCGACAGCATCCTGCGTCAGTTCACGGCAGTGACGGTCGTAACCACCTTGTTGTTTTTGTGCCATGCGTTCTTTGCGCACCTGATCGAGACGTTCACCCGAGCAGAAACAACGGTAGGCGTGCCCCTTGTTGAGAAGCACCTGTGCATATTCGCGATAGAGCTGAGTGCGTTCGCTTTGTCGGTAGGGGGCATGCGGACCGCCGACGTCGGGACCTTCATCCCAAGTTAATCCCACCCAGCGCAGGCAGTCGAGAATCATCCCTTCGCTGTCCTTGCGGAAGCGTGTTTGATCGGTGTCTTCGATACGGACAATAAACTTACCACCATGTTTTTTGGCGAAGACGTAATTAAAAAGCGCGATGTAGGCGGTGCCGATATGCGGATCACCGGTCGGACTCGGGGCGATGCGGACTCGGACGGGTCTGGTGTTGCTCGTGGTCATTCTTTCCTCGGCAATAAAATCATAAGAAAGCTGAACTATTGCACGCTTCAGAGCGCTTTGGCAACGCGCCAGGGTGGGAGTCATGAATGCCACACCTGTGCACCAATCCTTCGCGTCATCGCGTACAATCGGAGCATCGGCCGGTCCGTTGCTGCGGTCCGGCGCAAACTGAGGGGGCACGTCCGGATGAATCAGTCTCGGCTGATGTGGTTACTGGGCGGAACGGCAGGAATTTTTACCGTCGTTGCCGGCATGGGCGCAAAGGTTGCGCTGATGCAGCATACCCTGCAGGTGCGCGTCGCTGACAGTGAAGGCCCGATTGCAGGCGTGTGGGTCGCTTTGGATGATCAGGACGTTGTGCTGACCGACGCAGCCGGAGTGGTGCGACTGAACGGACGGCGCTTTGAGCTCGACGACTCATTGGTGACCGTGTCGGACCCTTCGCTTGAACGGCTGCATTTGTCGCAAACTTTACGAGCAAACGTGAGCTGGAATCCGTTTAAAAAAACCTCACGGCTCGACGTGCTCTTGCCAATTGTGAAAGACGGGCCGCTGGACAGCGCAGAATCCTCAGACCTGCGTTCACCCATTGATGTGCCAGTCGGAGAACAGCAGACAGGTGTTTTAGCCGAGGCCGCAGACGCTTCCTTCTCATCATTGCGGGAAGAATCTCTGGCGGCCAACGACGACACGTCTGCAGCGTCGCGCGATGTGAACTCTGCCGCCGAGCTTTTTGCCACAAGCCCGCAGCAGATGCGTGCCTTTTTAAGTTGTAATTTAAGTGGATTTTCCGAGCGTTTCTGTGCGCCCGATGGTCCTGATGCGACTCCTCCGCAGGTACGTTTGCAAACTGCCGGACCATGGAAGCAGCGCGAGCAACTTCAGCAGGCGCCAGTTGCACCGCTGTTGGCAGAAAGTGTGCTGAAAGCAGCCCCCATGCAAAATGTTGTCGCCGAGCCGTCCAGCAGTGTCAGTCCAAATGCACTTCTGAATCGCTTTGTTTTGAAGGTTGTTGCGTCTCATGAAGGGAAAGTTTTGCCAGCTGCACGTCTGTTCATGAGCCGTCTGCGCGACAGCCGGGTTCGCGAACTCGGCGAAACGGCTGCCGATGGCACATTTGAGACCCGCATACCACGCGAATTCATCGGCGAGAGTCTGACTGTGTTTCATCCTTGCTGTGCGCCGAAGTCTTTTGCCGTGAACTTGAGCGGACAAACTGCCGCGGGGACGATGCGTTTGGATTTGCAAAGCGGCAGCGGTCATGGCGTTTTGGTTCAGCAGGAAGCGTATGGTGTGTTGCGCAAAGTCGACCATTTTGAGCTGTTTTCGCCATTGGGCAAATTGGCTGTCTCGGCGGCCGACGGGTTCGCCATCTACAACAACACAAAAACCCCCTCTCAATTCGTTTCAGGAGTGCGCGTGCGCGGCGCAAGGCCCGGTGAGTTTGCGGTATCGCCGGACGATGCGAAATCGGCAAATACCGAACCATTGACTTATTTTGTCTCGCAGGAACAAACGTATCTGCCATCGATGGCGATTGTTGAACGTTCGTCGGGCCGCAGTTTTCAGGGCGTCGTGAAGCATCCTGACGTTCGCCGCTGGCGGCGTGATTTTATTGCGCGGCTTATGCAGCTGCAGACTGTGCGGACAGTCGTTTCGGCCGAGGCAGAATCTCGCATTGGTGCGGCAGGTGAAAGTCTTGCTGAAGTTGTATCGCGCGGCTGGAGCGGAACACACTTGGAGGGTGAGTGGGACTTGCTCTTGTCGCTGAATTACGATGAGCAGAACGGAACTATTAAATTATCGGCAATCGACGCTCAGGGTAGGGAGTTTTTTGAACAAAAAGTCCTCCATGATGGCGCCCGTTCGGTTGCGCCTGAAAGTCACGCGCGCAGGTCTTTTGAGGGGTTGGTCGAGTCGTTGCCTTTTGAAGGCTCGCTCCTTCAACAGAAGGAACAGGAAGTGACGCTTTCCTTCAACGGCGGGCGGCGGTTTGGTCTGAAAACCGACATGCCACTTGCGATCTATCAGCAGGGAGAATCCTTCGACGACGGCGCGCGACTCACCGAGCTTGCTGCTCTTGCTGTTGTGACCGAGGCCGCCGACGGAAAAAATGTGAAGGCGCGCATTACCCATTGGAATTCAAAAAATCGCTCGACGGAGGTTTTGCCCGACGTGGTGCGAGCAGTCAAAATCAGTCGTGAGGCGTATCTCAGGGACACGGCGCGCAAGGGGATCGTCAAGGCCGGTGCATTGCGCAATGCGTTGACTCGCGGCAAAGCTCTTTAGTCAAGTCAGAATATCTCTTCCCGATTGCTGCGCGGTGCGAAGTCGAACCAGCGCAGAAAAACGTCTTTGCAGCGTGCGAGAATTTCGCGGAAATCATAAAAATATGACGAGCTGCCGGCATCACAGGATTCCCCGCTGGCCTCAATACCAAAGCTGTTTGCCAACCAAATGGCCCGCTGCAGGTGAAAGTCCTGACTCACAATCATCGCCGAACGAATGCCAAACACCTCAATTGCACGTCGCAGTGAATCGTAAGTTGAAAATCCGAGCGGATCGGTCAGCAGTGCATCGGCGTTGATTCCATTTTGCAGTGCAAATTTCCTCATCGCCGTTGTTTCGTTGTAGTGCGGATCGGTGCCGTCGCCCGACAGCAGAACGCGCGTTGAGCGTTGGTTGTTGTACAATTCAATGGCTTTGAGCATACGGCAGCGCAACATTCCTGAAAGTTCCCTGCGCCGGACTCCTGCCCCAAGCACGATGACGGTGGGGCGCTGGCGTGAATCTGAGTTTGACGAAAGTTCGGGCAGTTCAGGTCTTGTGAAGATTGGTAATCTGACAATAATAATCAGATTGGTT
>JBEDKY010000096.1:0-6839 GCA_041171905.1 Pseudomonadota bacterium | reverse complement strand
TCTTTATCTGCGATGAAGGATGCGATGATGACGAGCCGGCACTCGATTCTCGAAATGAATCTTTTTTGGGAAGGAGTCATGGGCCATCGGCGCGGCCTAATTAGGTCGACCGCGCGTCCGTCTGAATTCGGAATTCCGGAAGGTTTCTCGCACGTCCTCATCACAAATAGCATTTGCGTCGAGAAACATTCAGCTGAATTGCGCAGTCTGCGTGATGAGATTGCTGAAGTGTACCGAAATCTGCTTGAAGATCCCAAGCGCATTTGTGAGATGTGGAGCTCGTGCGGCATTTTTCCAAAGCATGCGGACTGTTCCTTTTTGTCGGCAAGTGCCCGAGTTCTCGGTCCGCATTGTGAACAATTTCTCCGCTACGGCGGCAAATTCGAATCCACCCAGATCAAATCACATCAGCGCTGGTTCAATTCGCGTGTCGCCCTGAATTCCTCTAAGGATAATATCTGCCGGGCCGGTGCCGACATTCAATCCTTGCTTTGCGACCTGTGGCAGTAAATGTTAGGCTTCCGTCAACGTTGAACAACACAATGGTGTCTGCAAATGCCAATTTTTGTCTACGAGCCCGTTTTTGCCGAGGGAGCAGCTGCTGATGCTCAGGAGCGGCAGTGCTGCTTTTTTGAGACTCTTCAATGGGCAAATGAAGCTGTGCTCACGCAATGTCCAGAGTGCGGCGGAGAGATTCGCAGAGCAGTGACCAGTTTCGCTTTGGCAGCGCAGACATCGGCAGATCCGCTCAAGGGAGTTGCAAAGAAACTGGGTGACGGACTTTCATCCGCACAAGATTCATCTTCGGCGGAAGAAAAGGCGCAGGGCCGCCAGCTTATTTCTGGAAGCTCTTCAGACACCCCTGCAGGACGGGCCGCGCGGATGGCCTACCGGCACGTCTGCAGTGGAAACTGTCGACATTAAATAATTGCTTTGTCGCATTCTTCTGAAAATTAAAGAACATCGACCCGAAATTTAATCCTTGGATTTTGCGGGGGCGGGGTGCGATGAAGCAAACAATATCCTTGAATTTGAAGCGTCTGATAAAATTTTTTCAACTCATTGCTGTTTTGCTTTTCTTCGTGCGACCAAACTCTTCGCTTGCACAGAATGATCCCCTGGCAGTTGTTAGAGCCGATGCCTACGAGCTGGATGTGCAAAGTGGACGCGGCAATCTGCCTGCAAAGGTGACCGCTCTTTGGGCGTCGGGAGTGCACAGAAGTCAGCCCTTCCGTGTGCGTGTGCCGCAGCGTTCATTCGCCGGACGTAAACTGCTGGTTCACTATCAGTGGAGCACAGGGACAGCATGGGCAGGATTAAGCGAGCGGGTCGAGGTGCATTGGAAATTGAAGGGCGCTGCGTGGCAGCGCGAACTGCTGGGCGAGGGTTTTCGTGACCCCGTCAGCGGTCAGCTCCTGCTGTTTCCGGCGGAGTTGCGCCTTCCGGACGGCTATTCCGGTGCTCTCGAGCTGAAATTTGTTCTTTATTTACAAAACGGAGATGTGGTTGAGGAACGCGGCGATTCCAATCAACTGACCCTGTTTGCTGACGCGAAGTCGTCCGGTAATCTCCTGTCATTTAAAAGCGACTGGAAAATATCACTGAGCGGAAAGCTTGGCGCCGGAGAATCCTTCGAACTCAGTTACGATCCTGAGCGACTCATCCGGCAGATGAACTTGCAGAGCAACGATCCTGCGCCATGGTGTGTGGTTGCCCACGTGCGCTTCGACGACGGGCCTGCGGAGGAATATCCGCTGGTCGCCGTTGTGAGCGGACAGACCCCGGGCGTGGTGTCATTTGTTCCGACGGTCGTCATTCCTGCACAAGCGCGGACCATGTCAATTTGGTTTTTGGCGTTCTACAATTCCCAGAGTTACTTTGATTCAAATTTTGGAATGAATTTCAATTTTGAAATCGCTGCGGACTGATTGCCGAATCTGCATCAGGCCCAGCGAAAGGAGTTCCGCACGGATGCGTCTGCCTCATCTTGTCTGTCTGGCCGCATCTCTGTGTTGCTCGGACTTTGCAATAGCCGCAGAACAAACGCAGCTCGGACTGTCTTTCAATGCCTTTCGTATCGGACGAGCCGTCGCGCATGTCACACCGCCCACAGCGCCGGCTGTGCGGGAAATCCTCTTTTATGCGGATACCCTCGGTTTCAATGGTGCGGCGCAGGGACTTCCCTGGATGGAGCTGGCGCTGCGATTTCGTCGTTTTGCCGGTTATGCCTACCCTTTTTCGCTGGATGGCAGGCGTGAACTGTGGTTGGGGGCAAGATTGGAAGACTACACCGAGGCAGGTTTCGTAGTGGGTCAGAGGCGGCAGTCGTTCACAGTGCCGCGCGATTTTGGCGCAAATTCTCCCGGCAAGAAAATCGAAGCGACAACCTTCGGTCTGTTCTACCGGCAAAAATTTCTCTTGCTGAGTCAAACAATTGAAGCCAAGCTGCGCGGGAGCCTGAACATTTCGGATACGGAGTTCGTGGACCCTTCGCAGGATGCTCGCGGACAGGGTTATGCACTGATGGCGGAGACGTCTTGGATTTGGGAACTGTCTCAACGTTTTGAAGTCGCGTCTGGAATTGCGTTCGATTATGAAAAAGTGAATCGGCGCCGGGGCAGTGTTTCGGCAGGTACGCAGACGGGTTTTGATATTTCGGCTCACCTTTTGCGAGCCGTTGTGACACTCTGAACGTACTGTGCGACGGGGAATATTCTAGCCGGTTTGTCGGCCGATTGGCGTACGGACAGCTTTGCCACTCAAGTTGTGCAAAAGCGGTGTTAGAGTGCAGGTTGAACTCACAGGAGGGTTTCGCATGGCAGTCAGTAATATCAAGCAGCCGCAGACAGCGCCCTCGAACGCACTCCCGCTTGGGCAGAAGGCCGCGGTTGAGGGTAAAAAAGCAGAAGGCGCGCAAGCGACCAAATCAGTAGCCAATGCATATGCGAAGGCCGCACAGCCGGCTGCCCAGCAGGCTGCCGCCAACGTGCAGATATCACCGCGGGCGCGAGAACTGAATCTTGCCCGACAGGTGGTTGAATCAACTCCCGACGTCCGTGAAGACAAAGTAGCCAAGTTCAAAGCGATGATTGAACGCGGTGAGTACAAGCCTGATGCTGGAAAAATAGCCGACGGTATTCTTTCGGAAGCCATTCGTGATGAGCTTTCCAAGGAGCCGGAGGTTGCTCTGACCTAGAGGATTGAGGTGGGCCAATGAGCGAGCTCCTGAAAATCCTGGCCCAGTTTTTTCAATGCCTGCAGATTCAAATGACACTCCTTGAGGAATTGCTCGTGGTGATTTCCCGCGAGGAAGAACTTGTCGTGTCGTTTTCACTGCCGGAGTTCGAGAAACTGGTGACCGAAAAAGATCAAATTGTCCGGCGTATACAATCGGCCGAGGAGCGCCGGCTGTCGTACCTGAAAAAACTCTGTTTCCTGATGGCGTATGATGCACGCGGGCAGTTGCCCAGTCTGAACGAATTCCTTACGGTTGCAGATTCATATCAGAAAAACGTGGAACGCCTCATCGATGCTGAAACTAGTCTGCAACTGTCAACTTCGCTCGCAGCACTCCGGGATTTTGCAAAGACCTATCGCGATGCATTTCTCTCGGCGCAGCCGCGCATTGATCAGAATAAGTTAATCCTGCAGGCGCTTGCCAAGAACTTCAAGCGCTCGATTGCTGTGCTTGAGCAGGCTGCCGGGCAGAACAAGCGCTACAACGACCGTGGTCGCAGCGAAGCTCCGAGTCTTTCGAAAGACGGTGTTTCGTTTGTTCGAGTGAGGGCCTGACGTATGCCAACAGGCTTACAGCATCTCCTCAACGTCGGTGGTGAATCGCTCGGTAACTCCCGTTTGGGTATTGAAGTCACCGGTCACAACATTGCAAATGCGCAAACCCCTGGCTTCAGCCGCCAGCGGCCGGACATGGAACCCAACACTCCGATTGGATACGGCAATATCATTCTCGGGCAGGGCGCCAAAGTTGCCCGCATTGCTCGCGCGCACAATGAATATCTCGAGGAAGCGCTGCGGCGTGAAACTCAAAATCATGGAAAAGCAGAGTCGTTTGAACACAACATGTCGCGCCTGCAGGGCTACTTCAACCCCGACCTGACCTCCACAGTTCGCACGCGTATGGATTCATTCATGAATTCGTTGCGTGATTTTGCGAACATGCCCGAAGAGCCCGCCGCACGCATCAATTTGCTGGAGACAGCAAACTCTTTTACTGCATCCATCAATCTTGCACACACCAACGTCGTAGGTCTGCAAAATGATATTTCACAGGAGCTTGGTGTCGACTGCGAAGTCGCGTCACAAAAGCTGCGTGAAATTGCAGGGCTGAATCGTGAAATTCTCGCCTTGCAGATGGGTGACAACACCCGTCCGCATGACCTCGAGGACAAGCGCGACCTCGCACTCGCTGAATTGTCGAATTTGATGGACGTGCAGATGTACAAAGATGACCGAGGACTTTATACCGTCCGCGGAGCCGGAGGACAGCTGCTCGTAGAGGGAATTTTCAATTCGGAAATCCGGCTTGAGTACAGTTCAAAGGGTGATCAGCCGCAGATCGTCTGTACGGACTTCGCGAACACAAAGACGAATCCAATCACCGATAAAATCGTCGGCGGTAAAATCGCAGGAATGATTACGGTGCGCGACAAGTACTCTCAAACCGTGCGAAACAATCTGAATGAAATTGCTTATAAGTTTGGTAGTAAATTCAACGAAATTCATCGTATGGGTTTTGGCCGCGCAGAATTCTCGGAGTCGAACGGTCGCAACTTTTTTGAAGGCATCGACAATCCAGAATTTGAACCGGCGCAGCAAATCACAGTCGCTACTCTGATACGGCAGGACACGAACTCAATTGCCTCGGCCATGACGCCTTTGACTCCGGGCGACAACGTCATTGTGAATGAATTGCTGCGTATTACGAGCGAGCCCATGTATTCGAATGGCTCAGCGACAACGGCAATGTTTTATGACAATTTCGTCGCCTCAATCGGATCTGCGACTATGACCGCCAAAAATGAACTTAAGGCTTCTGCCGTAGTGAAGGCGAACGTGCAGACCCAAAAAGAACAGATTTCTGGTGTATCGCTCGACGAGGAAGCTGCGAACATGCTCAAGTATCAGCATTTGTTCACGGCGAGTTCGAAGATCATCACCACTGCAGATGAAATGTTCAAGACGGTTCTGGATTTGAAACGTTGAGATTTGTGAGGGTGTGTTCACATGCGCGTTTCTGAGCGAATGAAATTCGATGCCACGCGGAACCGTGTCAACGAGGCACGTTTTTTCGCGATGGACACGCAGGATCAGGCGGCATCCGGAAGAAAATTGCGTCAGGTGAGTGATGACCCGAGCGGAACGGTGCGTGTTTTCCGCAACCGCACACGGCTTGAAAACATCAACCAGTTTCGCAGAACAAACGATTACGTGGAAGGTTTTTTGGGCAAGACGGAAGACTCGTTGCGCAGTATCACGGAAACGGTGATGCGTGCCAAAGAACTTGCAGTCCAGCAATCCAACGGTGTCTGGGATGCAGGTTCTCGCAACACCGTATCCTTTGAAATACAGCAGCTCGCCGAACAGATTGTCCAACTTGGCAATTCTACCTATGGCGACCGGTACATTTTTGGCGGCTTTCAGACCCAGCAGCCACCCGTCGCGGGCGACGGTCACTACGGCGGCGATGATGGTTTGATATATGTGCAATTAGATGAAGACTCATTCAGACCCATCAATATCCCGGGCCGGCGGATTTTTGAAATTTCAGTCAAGGATCATGGTGCCGATGTGCCGCTTTTGAAGATCGTGCAAGACTTTAAAGATTCACTTCAAAAAAATGATTTGCAGGGAATTTATCAGGCATCATCGCGGCTCGATGGAGCGCTCACGCAGCTTGCAGAGATGACTGCATCTCTTGGCGCGCGCAGAGCAGGAGTTCGGGATGCCGCCGAGCGACTCGACACGCTCGAAGAGTTTTCATTGAAGGACAACGTCAGTCTTGAATCAGCCGACCCTGTGACAACTGCGCTCGATATGAAGAGAGCAGAAACGGCACTTTCCTATACCATGAACGCATCTGCAAAAGTTCTTGGTCCGACGCTGATGGAGTTTCTTAAATAAAAACTATTTTTTAAATTGCGGATGCGCACGCAGTGCGGCAGTGATGGCCTTTTTGCTGTCTTCCGTTTCAGAATCGCAAAAGGGTCTGCCGGATCGTTCGAAGGTTGCAAGAAAACCGGCTGGCAAAGGATCACTCAGTTCATTCATACTTCCCGCCGCCATAATTGATTTGGCCTTTTTTCCGCTCGCAATCGTGTTGCCGACAAACCATCCTGCCGCAGCCAGTGCCGCCTTGACGCATGTTGCGCTTGAGTGCGTGATGAGGCGAGTTTGGCCGTGGCTGCAGGCGCGAATTTCTGTGAACAGGTCATAGGTCCATAGCCACGGATGACTGGCCGGTGAAAAGAAATCGTAAAAAATCGCGTCAGCCCTTGGCTGCGTCTTGGTTTTGCTGAATTCGGAAATAGTTTTGCGGAAGTCACCGCCGATGAAATTCCACTCGAGCGATTTTCCCTGCGCACTCTGTGCGAGAATTTTATCCTCGCGGCAGGCTTGCTCGACAAAATTACTATATTTGCGAACTCCCTCGAAATACTGCGAGGCCTCCAGCAATGCGGAGAGTCCCTGCTTTTCAAGATCAAAACTGAAAATCTGCAATTTTTTACAGATTGAATCTGGCGAATGGAAGAAATCGAGAAGCGCCAGCAGTTGGGCGCCGCAGCCCATTCCTACATCAAAAACAACAACGGAATCCTTGC
>JBEDKY010000095.1:0-3222 GCA_041171905.1 Pseudomonadota bacterium | reverse complement strand
TAATTTCCGTCAACAGACTGCGCAAGCTCCGGCTGTCACGCTTCTTACGGTGAAAGCTAATCGCAAAACGGTGCGCCTCGTTGCGGATCTGTGTGATGAGTTGAAACTCGGGGCTCGCATTTTTGAGAACAAGCGTGTCAGTGCCCTGATCAGGAACAAGATCACCTGTTGCAGAACGACGCGGAACTACAATTCTTTCGGAACTTGCAGAAACTTTTTTTTCTCTGAAATTTGCCGACGTCCGAGACTTTGCGATTCCAAATAACGGAACTGCATCCAACCCGAGGCTCTTGAGCAGCCACGACACCTCGCGCACCTGCGGTTCGCCGCCGTCGACAAGCAGCAGATCCGGAATCTCATGGCGGCGGTCCTCACGGAACCTGCGGCGAATGACTTCACGCAAGCTTGCGAAATCGTCCTGGCCGACAACTTCACGGATTGTGTATTTTCGGTATTCAGACTTTGCCGGCTGCCCCTGTCTGAAAACAACACCCGAGGCCACCGTTGATCCGCCCTGAAAAGTTGAAATGTCATAACATTCAATCCAAGCGGGTAGCCGCGGCAACGATAGGAGTTCTTGCACACCTGACATTCGCCTGTGCGCAGCGTCGTCGGCATTGAGGGATTCCTGCAATTTTGTTTTGGCATTGCCAAGCACCATGTCGCACAAACCGGAAAATGCATCGGCAAACATCTTCTTCTGCGATCCGCGAAGCCGTTTGGCCTCATCTGCACTCGACGTGCAAGATATTTTTATAGAAGTCTTTTCGCGCTGCTGCCTCTCAGCCTTGCCAGCCTCAAGAGAATTGACGAGCAACTGCAATGCAAGTCGCTTTTCGTCGCTGAGCACCTCTGTACCGGAAGGTAAAAAGATCGTGGGCGGAATTTCATGATCAGCATAAAAACGGCCGACCACCTGAAACACGAATTCACTCTTTGACTCTGAATCAAGTGAAGTTGTCTGTGCTTTGTGCTCCAAACTCAAATCAACAATCCGCTCCAGACCCTCTTTGATGATGTGCGAATTTCCGCCAATCAATTTGCCATCACGGACGACTGCAAAATACACAGCAACGGCAGAACTGCTCCACGCAAAATCAATCACATCTGCATTGAATCCCGGAATGAGTGTGACACTCTGTTGCTGCGCGAGTTTCTCAAGCGCCCGCAGCTGATCGCGCAACTGAGCGGCCTTTTCAAAATTCATCATCTGCGCCGCCGAAGCCATGTCGGCTTTTATTTTCTGCGACAATTCCTGCGTCTTACCAGACAGAAGCGACAACACTCGTTCAACTAGGTCCTGATAGTGGGACTTCTCAACGCTCAGCTTGCAGGGACCAAGGCACCGCTTGATGCTGTGGTAGTTGCAGGGCCGGCTCACAGTTTTAAAAACATTGGGTGTGCACTTCACCAGTGGAAAAAACCGTTGAATCACGCTCTGAGTGGCGTGCAGTTCAGCTGCGTTGGAGTAGGGGCCAAAATAGGCTCCGCCGTCATTCCTGCGCTTGCGTGTTTGGATGACCCGCGGCCAGGATTCCTCAAGAGTGACCTTCAGGTAGGGGTAGGTTTTGTCGTCTCTGAGCAGAATGTTGTAGGGTGGCCGGTGATGCTTGATGAGGTTATTTTCAAGCAAAAGCGACTCGTTCTCGTTGTCGACGACCATAACGTCGAAATCAGAGATGCGCGCCACAAGCGCCCGAGTTTTGGGAGTGTGACGGTCTAACCCCGTGAAATAGCTTCGTAACCGATTCTGAAGATTTTTTGCCTTACCGACGTACAAAACTTTCCCGTCGGCCGATTTATGGATATAGACTCCGGGAAGATGAGGGACGTTGGCCAGCTTCTCCCTGAGGTATGCCAATCGTTGATCCGAAGACCGGTTTGGGTCAGCCATCCCGCTCTGTTCCTTTCGCATGACCACGCATCCACTCCAAGGAGAGACTCTGGTGAGTCAATACCCGCAACTCCATCTGACCAACGATTCGTTCATCTACGCCTGCCAGTCGGAGTTTGCCGCCCGCACGAAAAAAGACGGCTCATTCAACTCGCATCTGCGCTACGAGGACTTCCTCACGAGCACTTTCTGTCGGCCCGCAAACCCGACCATGAAAGACGTTGCCCGGCTGTTCACTGCAATTGCCAAGCACCAGACTCAGGCCACACCGCAGTTTCGCAGAAACGAACCGATCAATCTCGAAACAGTATCCTACTTCACGTGCGCGATTGCGACACTGTTCGCAGACCTCGAATCTGCATGCAAGGAATTCTTTGGCACAGGCCTTCCTATCATTCCCGAAAATCCTCCAGAGTACTCGACGGAAGCTCCGATTTCCATGTCCTTGCTCAATGCGCGCAGCGCCTATCTCGCACAGATTCAAACCGGCGAAACAGAACAGGCCGTTTTCGAAGCATTTCCGCGCGCTGAGTTTCCAAACCTGACAGCCGAGCAACAGGCTCAACTCTGGTCGTGCGAACTTTGGGACCTGATTGCTGATGTCCTGCATTCATCACTCGGCGAGTACGCTGATGCAGCTATGGGCTTTGCGTACTGGAAATATCAAGAGGTGCCTCAAAAGCCCGAAATCGACTGGCGCATCCGGCCGCCCGTCGGCGAAGCGTATGCCAAGGCCTTCAAGCCACTCTTGCGCAAACACTCCGATCGCGGCGAACGCTCGTTCGACAAGCGCGACCGTTTTGATCGCAAGGACCGCGGCGAACGTCCTGATCGTGGCGAGCGCAATGACAGGCATGAGCGTGGGAACCGCGGAGACCGCCCTGCCTTCACAGGTGAAGCGAGCGCCAGCGAACAACCAAAATCAGCACACGAGACACGCAAACCACGCAACGAGGTTGGCTCTCAACAGCGAGACGGCATGCCGACGCTTGCACAACCAAGACCTGAGCGTTCGGAGCTTCCGCGCCAGCCACGTGGAGAGCGCCGTGGTGAACAAGCCGATCGGCCGCGTGGCGGACGTGATGCACGCCCACAAAATTCAGGTGCCCAGTCGAGCGAACAACAACTCAACGAGGCTCTTGAAGAGGTGAGACAGGCGATTGCCTCGCTCAGTACAAACCCTGCAATGGGCGAAATTCAACTGAAGCCAAACAACAGCTTTATCAGGCGCCAGCAACACAGTCTGGCAGTTGAACTCGGCTTCGACACCGAGAGTCGCGGTGAAGGACGTGACCGCGGTGTCGTGATCCGCACAGCGCAGGTCTGAT
>JBEDKY010000094.1:0-5329 GCA_041171905.1 Pseudomonadota bacterium | reverse complement strand
AATCTGGGTGCGGCGCTGTTTATCAACTCAGTGCAGGGCTATCATGCCGTCATGGGTCTGTTACTTTTTCCGCTCTGGATCGTTTCGGGCGCAATGTTTCCGATTCCGGACAGCGGGCTTTGGGGATGGCTCGCAGCTCTCAATCCAATGACACACACGTCAGCCCTTTTTCGTGCGGGTTTGCTCGGAACCTCCGATGCCGCAAGTCCGCTGTTCCATATTTCACTTCTCATCATTCAACTTTTATTTGCCGTCCGGTTCACGACCGCAATGACGCAGAGTCGAAAGGCACGCCATGTTTGAAAAATTCGTGGAAAGCTTCAAGCGCAGCCCGTATCTTTGGTCAGCAATCATCGGAATCTCATTCATCACGATCGTCACTCCGCTGACACGTCGTGTTCCGGAGCCGCCTCCAGTTTTGAACACCGTGCCTGCGTTCACACTGACAGGACCGGACGGCGCGCCCTTCGGCTCTGACCAGCTCACAGGCAGAGCCTACGTCGCAAGTTTTCTCTTTACACGCTGCCAAACCTTGTGCCCGATGATCATCCAAGACCTCACACACCTGCAGAAGCGCATTGTGCACGACAAAATGCCGCTCACTTTGGTCAGCATCACGGTCGACCCTGAATTCGACACTGCAAGTGTCCTCAAGTCATACGCAGAAAAAGTCGCTGCCGACCCCGCGACGTGGACTTTCCTCACCGGACCTCGGGCCGACATCACAACCGTGATCGAAAAAGGCTTTACCGTTGGCGTGGGGGCTCCGACGCTTGTGAATGGCATCATGGACATCGCCCATTCGCAGAAATTTGTACTCGTTGATAGCAAGGGGCGCATCCGCGGATACTACGATGCATCATCCGAAGGCATTGACGAGCTGTATGCGCGCGCCGAAGCTGTCGTCGGCGAGCTGCTGATGTGAACTCGGCTACGGACGCTAGAACGTAGACAGAGCTCACGCACAAGCATGACTCAGATCAACTTACCCATTAAAATTTCTCAAGTGATTCTTTTGGTGCGAGACTTGCTCAGGTAGACCTGATGAACTAGAGATTCGGTCGGCGTAGTGTGAATGGCTCACCTGCGACGTTCGTATTTCGCGTGTCGAACCCTCATGCATGAAGGTGATCGAGTGACACCCATTTTTCCTAAGTGGACCAATCGGATTCCGACTTTGGTTGCGATTGGCGCCCCAATTGTTCTCATCGGTGTAGTTTCTTTTATTTGGTATTTTTTCTCTCCGAAGTGGACGGATGTCGGATACAGTCCGAAACAACCGGTCGCATTCAGTCACCAGCTGCACGCAGGGCAGATGGGAATGGACTGCCGCTACTGCCACAGCACGGTTGAGCGCGCCGCCTTCGCGGCAATTCCGCCAACAGAAACGTGCATGGGATGCCACAGCATGGTTCAGGCAAAGAGCCCGCGCCTTCAACTGGTGCGCGACTCCTACAAAACTGGCAAACCGATTGAATGGGTGAAGGTGCATATGCTCCCCGAGCATGCGGCCTTCAATCACTCAATTCACGTCGGACAAGGTGTCAATTGCGTTTCCTGCCACGGCCGCATCGACCAAATGAAAGTTGTTGGCCAAGCGCAACCACTCAGCATGGGCTGGTGTCTCGATTGCCACCGCAATCCTTATCCAAATCTTGTTCCGAAAGATCAGATCACCAATCTTGCCTATGACCCAGTCAAGGCCGGTTACGACTTCTCGACAGACCCGCACCGCCAGCGCAAGGACTTGAAACCTCCGCAGCACTGTTCCGGTTGCCACTACTGACACGACTTGATTCTGGGGAATGCACATATGCACTCTGAAAATAATCAGGAAAAAAGCGGCAAAAAATACTGGCGAAGCCTCGAAGAATTGGCCGAGTCGCCCGACTTGCTCGCGAAAATGAAAAATGAATTTCCGACAGGCGCCGCCGAACTCGAAGTGACGGCCGGAGTTGATCGCCGTAAGTTTCTCGGCATCATTGGAGCTTCTGCAGCTTTTGCAGGACTGACCTCGGCAACGGGCTGCATCCGCAAACCGTCCGAGAAAATCCTTCCCTACAACAAGCGCCCTGAAGACCTCGTTGAAGGCAAAGCCCAGTACTACGCTTCTGCGGGTCGCTTTGGCGGAAGTGTTCTCGGACTTCTGGTCACGAGCTACGACGGTCGTCCCACGAAAATCGACGGCAACCCGTCGCATCCGATGAGCCTTGGCGCGACGAATGCGTTTGCACAGGCAGCGGTACTCGACCTCTACGATCCAGACCGCAGTCAAAAAGTTCTCAAAGCCGGCGTCAAAGCGGATGGCGGAAAAACCACAGCCAAAAGCTTGAAGGCAGCGCTTGCCGCAGCGGCTGCCGAACTCAAGGACAACGCCGGACAAGGTGCTGCACTTCTTATGGAAGCAGTTCCTTCCCCAACGCTGCTCGGATTGGTTCGCGAATTCCAAACAGCTTATCCCAAAACCACCGTTGCAATTCACGATCCGGCGATGCGCTGGCAGGAAGCTGCCGCACTTGAATCCGTCGGTTACAAAAATGCACAGCTTGTGAACCGTTTTGATGAAGCTGATGTGATTGTTGCCTTTGATGCAGATCCACTGGGTCTTGAGGGCGATGTCATCCGCAACAGCAAGATGTACGCGGCAAAACGCCGCAGCGTCGACGAAACGAAGAAAATGTCTCGTTTGTATGTTGTCGAGCCGGCATTCAGCCTGACAGGGGCAGTTGCTGATCACCGCCTGAGCCTGCGTTCGTCCGGAATCGGCGAGTGCGTTTTGGCACTCGCATCCGAGCTGTCTGACCTCGGTCTCGCAATTCCTGCAGACGTTGTTGCGCGCGGCAAACAAGCAGCGAATCCCAATCCAAAATGGATCAAAGCACTTGCTGCTGACCTCGTTGCCAACAAAGGCAACAGCCTCCTTCTGGTGGGCAACGCACAACGCGCATGGGTTCACGCGGTGGCATTTGTCATCAACTCGGCCCTTGGCAACGTTGGCCGCGGCGTCATCGTTCGCTCGAGTCCGCTGCCCGCAGCCAAAACACTTGCCGAACTGACTGCCGACATCAATCGCGGTTCGGTTCAGGCTCTGGTGATGATTGACGTCAATCCGGCTTACACATCATCAGCGGAGATCGGCTTTGCCGAGGCACTCAAGAAAGTAAAAACAAGCATTCACCTCGGCTACCATGCAGATGAAACTGCGGTGGCATCGAGCTGGCACTTCCCACGCAGCCACTTCCTCGAAAGCTGGGGCGACTTGCTTGCCTCCGATGGCGTTGCATCTATCGTGCAGCCCCTGATCGAGCCTCTCTTCCCATCTCTTTCGGAAGTTGAATTCCTCGCCGGACTGCTGGGCAAGACTGCAAACGGCTATGAGCTTGTTCAGAACCAGTGGAAGTCAACGGCAGGTGCAGATTTCGCTGCATCATGGCGGCGCTGGCTGCATGACGGAGTTGTCAAGCCGACGCTTGGTGAAACTCTCTCAGGAAAAAGCGATTTCAGCGCACTCGGACAGCGCTTGGTGGGAGTCGGTACATCTCCGTCACCCTCGGCATCGCAAATGGAACTTCTTCTGACACTCGACCGCAGCGTGTACGACGGCCGCTACGCGAACAACGCGTGGCTGCAGGAACTCCCCGACTCAATCACCAAACTGACTTGGGACAACGCAGCCTTGATGAGCCCGAGGACGGCCAAGGAAAAAGGCATTAAGACAGGTGACCTCGTTGAAATTAAAGTCCGCGGTGAAAAAGAGCGTCGTCTCAAGATAGCTGCCTTCGTCGTTCCGGGAGTTGCCGAGCACACAGTTGTTGTTCAGCTTGGTTACGGTCGCTCGTTCAATGGACGTGTGTCTTCGGGAACTGGCTTCAACGGCTATGAATTGCTCGGCCGCGACGATGCGTTCATTTTCGGCGCTGAAGTTCAGCTTGCCGGTGGCAAGTACGAATTAGCAACGACTCAGGAACATGGCGTTTCCGATTATGAGTACGACACAAAGGTCGGAGCAGAAGCCATCCGCAACCGTGGTGTTTATCGTGAACTGACGCTTGCCACGGTGACTGCTGAGCCAGCGCTTGAAAAAGCGTTCGGAAAATTCAATCTTGGCAACCCCAAAAATCACCGCACACTCCTGTGGACAAAGACCACGGAAACTCGCGGCAACCAATGGGGAATGACCATCGACCTCAACTCCTGTACGGGCTGCAACGCTTGTACAGCAGCATGTCAGGCCGAGAACAACATCTCGGTGGTCGGTAAGAACCGCGTGTTGAAGAGCCGCGAAATGCACTGGATCCGCATCGACCGCTACTTTGCCGGCAGTGTCGACAATCCGGACTCCATTCAGGCTGTCTTCCAGCCGCTGGCTTGTGCGCACTGCGAAACTGCGCCCTGCGAGCAGGTGTGTCCCGTTGCCGCAACGGTTCACGGTGCGGAAGGCACCAACGACATCGCATACAACCGCTGTATCGGTACGCGCTACTGCGCAAACAACTGCCCATACAAGGTGCGCCGCTTCAACTACTTCAACTTCTCCAAAGAGAACGATGAACAGAACCCGCTCTACGCGATGCAGAAAAACCCTCGCGTCACGGTTCGCTTCCGTGGTGTCATCGAGAAGTGCACATACTGTATCCAGCGTGTGAACGCCGCGCGTATCGAAAGCAAGCTGAAGGGCGAAGAGATCATCCGCGACGGCGGAGTCGTCACTGCCTGCCAGCAAGTCTGCCCGACCGACGCCATTATGTTCGGCAACATCAATGATCCTGACAGCCGCGTTTCGCAGCTCAAGGCATTGCCGCGCAACTATGCGGTCCTCTCGGAGCTTGCGATTGAGCCGCGCACGACTTTCCTTGCGAAGGTCCGCAACGCTAACCCTGAACTTGACTCCTCAACTCAACTCTGACGTGGTGAGCGCACATGGAAACATCAGTCACACTTGCGAATCTTGAAGAACACGTGGACAAACGCTCGCCCCTCGTTTTGGGTAAAGAGACGTTTGCATCAGTGACAAATACCGTTGCCCACCCGATGGAGATGAAAACTCCAAAGGCTTGGTGGATTTGTTTCCTGATTGCCCTCTCAGGTCTGGGAGTCCTCGGCGCATCCATCGGCTACCTGTTTTGGGAAGGCGTTGGTGTGTGGGGTCTCAACAACCGCGTCGGCTGGGCGTGGGACATCACAAACTTCGTCTTTTGGGTGGGTATCGGTCACGCCGGAACCCTGATTTCCGCGATTCTGTTCCTCTTCCGCCAGAAGTGGAGAACGTCCATCAACCGTGCTGCCGAAGCCATGACGATTTTCGCCGTGATCTGCGCGCTGGTCTTCC
>JBEDKY010000093.1:0-6378 GCA_041171905.1 Pseudomonadota bacterium | reverse complement strand
ATGATGGACTACTTCATGCCAGGAATGGACGGCTGCGAAGTGACGCGCAAATTTCGCGCCCATGAGCATTCGCAGGGGGAAAAGGCACATTTGCCGATTTTAGGGCTGACGGCTTCGGTTTTGGAGATCGACCACCAGCGTTGCAGGCAGGCGGGTATGGACGACGTCTTGCTCAAGCCAATTGAGCGCGAGCGATTACGCGACGCGCTAAAAAAAAACCTCCATCTTTCGATGGAGGCCAACAGTAAAACGAAGACGGTCTCTTAAACCTCAGAAATCATTCGTCGATGATATGAAGGATGTAACGTTTGTTTAATTTTGCAGCACCGCAGTTCAGGATTGTGCGGATTGCATCCGCTGTCCGACCATTGCGGCCGATCACCTTACCCACATCCTCTTTAGCAACTTTGAGCTCAATCACGTTGGTCTGCGTGCCGGAGATTTCGTTGATCTCCACGCGTTCGCTGTTATCCACCAATGATTTCGCAATGTAATCGATGAGCTCCTTCATGCTGCCCATGCCCGTGTCCATCACATCCCACCTCATTTACAATTAACCACCTAGAGCTACCCGATTCGGACTGGACTTAATCCGACTCAGCACGAGTAAACACTAGGCCGTCGGCCCAAAGCTGGCAAGAAAACATCGGTTGAAGTGCGGAGAATAGGAAAAGCTGACCCATGTCGCCTCAAAAGACTTGAGGGCTTGTCAGATTCTTGACCCGTGTCAGCTCAATACAAGCGCAGTTTTGGCGATACACGCTAGGAGTACCTTTCCGCAAGGAGTCTAACGTGGCAGACCAATTTGCACTCAAGAACAATCAGATTTTTGTTCTGGCCGAAGCCGCAGGGGGCGTCTACAACAGCGACCAGCTGAGAGTGCTGTGCGAGGTTGCCGACAATGAGTCTGCCTTTCTAAAAATCACTGAAGACCAGCGGATTGGCTTCATGGTTGATCCACACAAACTTGCCGACGTGCAGGGTCACGTTCGTAAGAGCGGTCTCTTGCTGCGCTCCTACAAATCATCCGGCGTACCATCACCGCGCGCTTGCCTGGGCGAGCTGTGTACCTTTGCGCATCAACCATCACTTGGCGACGCGCTCGAATTGACCACACATTTGTTGAAGTCTTTTCCGGCCCCAAAACGCTATTCAAGTATCGGAATCAACGGCTGTCAAAGAGCATGTCTGGGCTCGTCGACTGAAGACATTCACGTTGTGGCAGAGGAAAGCGGATATAAAATTTCCATTGGCGGCAAGGGCTCGGATATTTCCCAGCAGGCACAACTGATACTGGAGAACGTTCCGCGCTCTGACCTTCCGCAGGTGATTGAGAAAATTCTTGCCGTCTTCTACCAAGAGAGTCAGGAGAATGAACGAATTTTCGACGTGATTGAACGAATCGGGCTCTCTCCGTTCTTCAACGCGCTCCCTGAACACCTGACACCGCACATCCAGCAACCCGCTGAAACACCGGCTGCAGAAAGCAATTTCGAATCAACTGCCGGTGAATCCATAGGCGTGGAAACACAGCAAGATGCGGACGCTGCGATTGAAACCTCAGTTCAGGCCGATGCTTCCGTCGAAAATCTCGCCGTTGCGCTCGATGACCTTCTCGAAATTACAGACAGTGAATTGAATCCACCGACACCTTCGAGACAGGCCCAGACTGAAGAGAACTCTTTGCAGGCCAATACTGAACTTGCGGATTTAAACATCGAGCCCATGCAGAACGAACCGGAAATCGGTGACGCGCTGATCGATCCAGATTTGATTCCGGCAGAACCCATGGCTGACATCTCACTGCCAGAGGGTGAAGGTGAACAATTTGCCGATGGTCTGGCTGGCGAGCTCCTCGAAGTTGCAGACAGTGATCTCGAAGAAGGTTCGCTGGAGGATGTCGAGCGCGTCCGAGACGCGATTCGCACCGAGCTGTCGATGGCGTCTGCCCCTGAGCAAACCATCCGCCCAAATCAAACAGATTTACTTGACGAGATTTCAGAGTCTGGTGTCGAGAGCTCTGAATTTATCGACATCGATTCGTCCGCATCTGAAGACATGCAGGACGCAGGCGAAATTCCGGTTGTGGGCGACGATGAATTCGGACTGCTCGCCAGCGACACGG
The DNA here is from genome assembly GCA_041171905.1 of Pseudomonadota bacterium. Classification (GTDB taxonomy): domain Bacteria; phylum Bdellovibrionota_B; class Oligoflexia; order Silvanigrellales; family Silvanigrellaceae; genus RFOM01. Next base: position 4,253 of record JBEDKY010000093.1, on the reverse strand, counting down.
CAGCGGACATTGAACATCAAAAACCGCGCGCACTCGAGGCCGAGGAAATCAGACCTGCATCTCAGCAGAGCAGAAGATCATCGCCTCTTCAGGCACAGCCACCTGTGGGTGGACGACTGTCAATCCGCTTTGAGGGTGAACAACTGGCGGTAGAACTTCCTTCGGGGCTGAGCTTCGAGCTTCCCTTTGAGAGCGTCGGAGAGGATGGGCAGTTCGCCATGTCATTGCCCGACGGTGAGCTGCGGCTTTCTCGGAACGGACACATGCTCGCCGTCAGTCTCGGGATGCTCAATCTTAAAATTCCGATTCCGGCGACAATCGATCGTCAAGTTGCATAACCTGACGAATTCTATTTGCCGCTCGGCAGTTGGATTTGCCTCTCGAGAAAATGCTTCAAGACACGCTGGTTGAGATCGCGCTCGATGGAATATTGCCGGCCGGGTTTTGTCTTGATTTTTGCGCGCAGCACGACAGATGAGTCCTTGATTGAATCGACTCCCAGCAATTCCGGTGATGAGATCACTTCATGCGGATATTCTCGCGCGATCGACAATACCTGTTCGTTGAGAACCTGAACTGCCCGCTCAATCTGCTCACCATAGACGACAGAGATGCGATAATCGACCTGAGAAAAACCTGATGTCGCATTTTCAATCCGCTTTATTTCCCCATTTGGAATCACGAGAAGAGAACCATCCGCCAAGCGTAATTTGGTGCAGCGCAACGTGAGTGTTTCAACCGTTCCCGAGCGTGAGTCGATGGTGATGACGTCACCAACCGCAAATTGATCTTCAAAAAGTATGAAGAACCCTGCCAACAGATCACGCACAAGCGACTGTGCACCAAAACCGATGGCAACCGAAGCGACACCGGCGGTTGCAAGAATAGGTGCAACGCTCAGTCCAAGAATCTGCAGGCTCATCAGCAGACAGACAATAAAGACCGACGCATTAATCACATAGCTCGATGTGGTGGTGAGTGTTTCTGCACGGGCCTTGCTGCGCGCGTGAGTGTGCAAACTTCGACTCGCCATGCCACCGTTGAGCAAACTCCGCATTGCTCCGTGAAGAAACCGTGCTGTCCAGACACCTCCGATTGCGACAATGACAATCTTGAGCAGAATATCTGCTCCCTGACGAATCCACACACCGAGACGGCGCACATCATCTGAAAGTCGGGCAGGAAACGAGCCATCCCGCAGACTGTTCAAATAATCGGCGAGCTCGCCCAAACCATAAGAAATGAGGTTGAGAAAACCAAGACCTACCAGCAACCATGCGAGGCTCTGAATGGAGCGCTTCACTGGTTCTCCGTAACGGAGCCAGAACGGCTCTGCCGCGAGCGACCTTTCAGCGGCCTGCAGACTGTCGTGCTGGCGCTGAGCAAGTTGAATTTTTCTGTCTACCAGTGAACGCAAAAGCACTGAGATCATCAACGCGAAGATCCCAAGTGCAAGAAGTGTGAGAAAGGGAACGGCTGCGACGTCCAGTGCCATGATCTTCGTATCCCGCCTTGAATCGATTTCAGGAAATCAAGAACCTGCCGACTCATCGGTCAGTTGTTGCGCCCGTGCTGCTGCACGGACCCGATACCACTTGATCGCGATCGGCATGACTGAAGCGATCACGATTCCGACGACGATGACGTGGATGTAGTCTTTGATGCCGGGGACAGACTGACCAAGCAGATATCCAGCAAAAAGCAATGACCAGATCCAAACGAATGCGCCAACGACATTGAAAATCGCAAAACTGCGGTAGGGCATTCCGGCCACGCCGGCCACGGTCGGAGCAAAGGTCCGGATGATGGGGATAAAGCGCGCCAAAATAATCGTTTTGCCGCCGTGTTTCTCGTAAAACTCACGCGTCTGATCAAGATGTGAGCGCTTGAAAAGCATGGAGTCGGGTCGATCGTAGAGCTTTGTACCGAGCTTCTTGCCGATCCAATATCCTGTTGCGTCGCCGATGATCGCTGCAGCAGTCAGCAACCAGACGAGCGGCCATATCTCCATGTGCCCGCCGGCTGCAAACAATCCAGCTGAGAACAACAGAGAGTCACCCGGCAAAAAGAAACCGATCAACAATCCGGTTTCGGCAAAAATAATCGCAGTCAAACCAACCATGCCCGCGCTGGCAATCAGTGTTTGCGGATCTTTGAGGTAGGTCAGCAGGGTTTGCAATAATTCAGAGGAATTTTCCATGCAGATTCTCCGCGTCTATCGTGTCAGCAGAACGAACGAAGGAACGGGCGCGCACCTTCGATAAGTGCTCTACTGTAACGGTCCTGCGGGCTTAGAGCAAGAATGCGACATTCAACCCGAGGGACGAATAGAGCTCGGCCAACCCACCCTCGTTTTTGCCGTCGGGAAACAGCGCTCGACCGGAGAAACTTTCAACTGCGAGGTCCAAACCAACCTGCAGCTTCTCAAATAAATAATTGAAACTCGTGTCGATAAGGAAGATGCGCGGTGAGGTCACAGAACTTGTCGCGCGGGGGCCGTTCAGCGCCGCATCCGGCAGTCGGTTGTCAATGACGTAAGTCGGAGCCAACAGTGTTCCTGCATTGAGACGCACACGAAAGGTGTCAACAGGCTGAAATTGAAGTCCGCCGAGAAAATAGAAGCCGCCCAGATTCACATCACGCAACGGTGACAGTTCAAAAGGCTTACTTTCACCATCGGGAGTCTGAACAAACTTAGAGATGCTGGACGTCAGTCGATGATAGTAATACCCCGAGCGGCTGTCCAAGAATAAACGGCCTTTCCAGAGAGGAACCCGTGCCACTAAACCAGCCCGCCATGTGAGTCGGTTCAATCCCAAATTCAGACCGACTTCCTGACCCGACGTCAGAGACGGCGCCGTGACGCGGACATCCGTGAAAGAAGTCACATAACGAAAGCCGCCCTCGAGTCCAAAGATACTTTTCCAATTGCCATCCGAAGGGCTTCTTGGCGGCAACGTGAAAGAAAAAGGAAAGACATCGGCAGACAGTCCCACAGATTGCAGGACAAGTGGATACGACTCGATGGTGGTGGCACGCGAAGTGCCCTTCAAGGCAGAAGACACGATGGCCGCACCCGCAGCGACGACACTCCGGATCATCGGAGGGGGACCACTGCGGCGAACTGCACGGCTGATTTGAGCCGTCGATTTTGCAACGACAAAACCACCTAAAAATCGCCGGCAATCCGAGCGCGAATCAACTACGCGCGCTGTGACGCGATTGGCCAGAAACTTCAAAATGACGACCTGACCAATGACTGTGCCTGATGACGAACCACCGCCTTTTCTTAAGACGGGAACAACGTCGCCGATGTTGGCATCGACGCTTCCGCGGATCAAAATTTTACAGCGGGCTTCACGAATCACCTGACCATCGACATCTGCAATCGCGGGAAAGGAATTGCCGCAAAATGCAAGAAAAACCGCAATCGCAAGCAGCAATCTGCGGAGCGGGCTGCGGCAATTTTCAGAATTCACTCTGCAGCACCCAACTTCCACGTCAGACCAAGCAGCCACTCTGTCCAGCGATCTCCGTCATTGATATATCGCCACTGCACGCCCAATTCACGCGGTGCTGGTGAACCTGGATCAACTTCGATTGCCGCCTCGAAGGCAAATGCGCCTGCAAGCAGTCCGGTGAGTGATTGCTTGTACTCGATGCCCAATCCCCAACCGCCTTCCAGAGCGCGCTCGGTTGAAAGTGTGCCGAACAACTCGAAAGCGTCGAATGTTTTTTTACTCTTCTCAGTCTTGACCGAACCAGTACTGTATTGCGCCTCGCCGCCCCAGTTGATTGGGAACTCGGGTATCTGAAGTGTGCTTGCAGGAGCGCTTCCTCCGCCCTTGAAGCTGAATCTGCTGCCGTCCATCGGACCTGAAAAAGCAGCATACTCCGCACCGTAACGAATGTTCCACTCACCGGCGTAGCGGAAACCGTCTTGCAGCGAAAGAGTGTTCAGCAGGTAACCAGGCAACGCGGAGACAACCGGCCCTTTGCTCAATTCGAGTGTTCCGTTTGAAGCTCCGGCTGAGAACTTCATCGTTGAAAAGAAAGCATCGCCCTCGCGTTTGAAAGACGGCATAGGAAACGAATTCGGAGCCGACATTGCGACCGATGGCGCAGGCCGCGACGGCTCGGAACTGTTCAAGGTTGCCGGTGAGCCAACAGGCTTCTGCATACCTTGGGTGTTTGCCGGCGAAGCGAGTGATTCGCGCGGAGTGAATCCGGCAGGACCGGCATCAGCCCGTGTC
>JBEDKY010000092.1:0-3173 GCA_041171905.1 Pseudomonadota bacterium | reverse complement strand
AGACAAAATCGAACACAAGGTCAGACGACGGCCGACGCAAAGGTGGGGTTGTGAAGGCTGACAGGGGGGGGATTTTACGGGACGACTGAGGACGCAAAGAGCTTAATTCCGCTTAGACGCACACACAAACCCCAACGATTCTGGTGAAGGATTTTTTTGAGAGAGTCCCTGCCCTGGCTGGTTCTTGGTTTTTTGAGCTTCCGGAGACTGGGCATTTTCCGATGTATGAACAACCAGACGAATTTTTTAAAATACTAAAGAGAATCGGTGTTGAAGCTATTTGATGAATCCGATTGACACGAGCGAAAAAGAAAAAAACAAAGTTGAGTTTGGTTCGGCATATGGTTCAACACCTGTTTTGCAAAAGTGAGATTCTGCTGCATTTAATCAAGAATCAGGTCAATTAATTGGGCAGTTGAGCACTCTCACGAATACCAATGAACAGTTCAAAAAGTGGGATCTTGAGAGAGAAATCAGAAAAAAATTTGATGATCGCCCGTGAATCGCGGAAGCTGGTGAGAGAAAAAGCCACCATGGCGTTGGGAGCATTTCAATCACACGGGGCCTCGCTTCCTAATCGAGTTCTAGAATGCTATGTTTCTAGGGTCAATTTTTCTTTGGTTCCTTGGTTTATAGGTTGGGACGTTTGATGTTGCGATATCAGGGAAAGGCTATCGTGTTTGATGGCAAAGGGAATTCTTTGCCGGAGAAAGGATATGACGTTCAGGTCGAGGTTTTAGACGCTGTTGATGGTCGAATTCGGTTTGGCGAAGAGAAACGTTTTTCAAACGGTTTTGGCATGTCTGGCGAATTCGAGTTTGATTTAAAGGGCAGACCTGCGCAGTTTCCAGAAAAGGGAATTTCAGTCGTCTACATTAACATGAACGAGTGCTTTGGAGAAATGTCAATTCAAGGGGCATCTTTTTCACTTGCTGCCACAGTTGATTTTTCCTCAATACGAAACGTCCTGTTCAATCAGGAAATGATTTATGTGGAGACTCTCACGCCCCTGATTTCTGACCTCGGGGATCTCTCGCACGAGGAAATATTGGTCTGCGCTTTTGTGCGAGAAAAAGCATCGAAAATTCTTGATGTTCGCTCGATTATTCTATTTGGTTCAAGAAGTATGAGAAGTCATCATTCTGAATCGGATTTTGATTTTGCAATTGACGCGGTCGGTAAGAGAAGTGATTGGCTCGCGCTGGCTGACTGTGTCCGCAATGAGGCACCGACACTCTGCGAAATTCAGATCGTTGAGCTCTCTCATCGTCTCAAGTGGGAATTCGTTGCGTCCGTTTATCGAAATGGCAGGTTTATTTATGGTTAGTTCTAGAGATATTCTCATTGAAAAATTTTCGAATAAGCGAAACACCTTGACCGAGGCATTGGCTCAATTGACCAATTATGCGGCCGAGAATCCGACCCGCCCCATCGAGATCGCCGGCCTCATTCAGGGATTTGAATTCACATTCGAGGCGACCTGGAAGGTTCTCAATGTTGCTGTTCAACTCAAAGGAGTTGACTGCGCGGGGCCGCGGGATTCACTCAAGGCAGCCCATGCCCTTCGCATTCTAGAGGAACAACATCTCTGGTTAGAGATGCTTGAGGACAGAAATCAAACGACACACCGGTATGATGCAGAGTTTGTGAACAGTCTCGCGGCGACTATTCAGAAAAGCTATTTGCCAGCGTTCCACCGCCTTCTTTTGGTCTTGAATGATTTCGAAAGTGATCCCCTTTTTTCTGAGTCATGATTCGAGAAATGTGTTTCTGGATCTTTCAATCTCCCCAAAAAGTATCAGCTATCCCAAACTCTGGCGGAAGAACGGCATCCAAGGCAGGGATCGCCGGGAAATGACTCGTATCTGGAAGGCTGAGAGATGTCACTTGGTAGGCAAATGAACTCCGCAATGTAAGACTAAATCGCAACAAAAATAACACTCGAATTTTTTATTGTGTCTCGTTCTTCGCGGAGTCGTTCTGCAGAAATATCCTCAGAAATTCTGAGAACTCCATTATTTACAATGGCAAGTTTTTCATCGGTAACGGGGAGCGCGTCGTTCAAAAGTTCAGCATGTCCTTCATTGAAGAGGAGCTGTTCTTTTTAGAGAATAAAATGTGTGTTGAAGCGGTCGCATTTTTTTACAATCACGGGCAAGAGGCTTTCATTGCAGTACATATCCCCCCGAATGAGATAACAGTAACTGTGGATAAAGTGTTCATAATTTTTTAAATATTTTTTTCGCAACCGGCTGGATAGGTTTAAAGGCATAATTTTTTTACGTTTTTTTGATCCTATTAGTGAGTTACTGGTTTTCACCAAGATTCGTGATGTGCCGCGGAGGAATCGTGGTCGGTCTTATTTTTGACACACAAAGTTCCCCCCCCCCCCCAAGCATCTATACTTCTTTAGGTCCATAAGCAGGTGCTTAGAGATAGGGCCGGATTCGCAATTCAATAATGAGGTTGTTATGCGTTCTACTCTTCTAGTTATGGCTTCCTTTCTTCTCATGACGTCTGCCTGTGTGGATCGTAAATTCGGCGATTCAGCGCCTGCTTCCAATGCTCAAAGTGCAGTGGAACAAGAGTGGTGTGGATACATCGAAAAGTCTGGCAACAAAGTGAGTCTCAACATGGAAGATGGTCGTGGGATTCGTGAGCTTCAACCTGAGGATGGCGCAACGACGAACACTTTGCTTGGATTTAAAGAGCGAGAGAAAGTTTGCATTTCAGCGTTTTGGGGTGAGTCTCCTGTTTCGGTGAAATCGGTTTCAAAGATTCGCACGGGAAAGACTGTTGCAACAGAAGAACAAGAGTGGTGTGGATACATCGAAAAGTCTGGCAACAAAGTGAGTCTCAATATGGAAGATGGTCGTGGGATTCGTGAGCTTCAACCTGAAGATGGCGCGACGACGAACACATTGCTTGGGTTTAAGCAGCGAGAGAAAGTTTGCATTTCAGCGTTTTGGGGTGAGTCTCCTGTTTCGGTGAAATCGGTTTCAAAGATCCGAAAGTAAACGTTCAGAAAAATATTTTTTTGTCCTCTCGGTAGTGCGTCTAGTGACTATGGTGGGTTTGTGAAGAAGCGAAGATCGAAGGCGTGCGTCATTTCATATTGGGGCTCATAGCCCCAGACCCCAGCCTGCCGCGGATGACTATTTTTTGCCGAGCGT
>JBEDKY010000091.1:0-6114 GCA_041171905.1 Pseudomonadota bacterium | reverse complement strand
AAATATCTCCTGACCATCGTCACTTGCCTGATTGCTGCAGTAAATCTAAATCCACTGGTATTTTCCTCTTCCGTCGCCCATGCACAGACGCAACAGTCTCAGCAGGGAATCAACAAGATTCCACAAATCGCACCTGTCACCGCCCCCGGACTGTCGCCATCGAAGACGAGCCTGAAAAGCGGCTCCATACCGTTGTTCTCTTTGAGTATCGGTGACTCTGAAAATCCGGATGATTTGGTGCCAGCACTGCGTGTTGTCGGCATTATGACAATTCTGACTCTTGCCCCGGCTATTCTCCTTCTGATGAGTGCATTTACGAGAATTCTCATCGTGCTGAGCTTTGTTAGACAGGCTCTCGGTTCTCCGACCATGCCTCCGAACCAGGTGCTGATTGGTCTCTCGCTCTTTCTCACATATTTCGTCATGGGTCCCACAACGACGAAGATCTACGACACAGCTCTGGCGCCGTACATGGCAAAAACGATGAGCGCCGAAGAGGCATTCAATAAAGCGCAAGCACCCCTGCGTGACTTCATGATGAATCAAGTCCGCAAGGATGACATCAAGCTCTTTTTGAGTTTGTCACAGGAGCCACAGCCGCAAAAGCCAGAAGACATCTCGATGCGGGTGCTGATTCCCTCATTCATCATCAGTGAGCTCAAAAGCGCATTTCAGATTGGATTTCTTGTTTATCTGCCGTTCATCGTCATCGACATGATTGTCAGCAGCGTGTTGATGGCAATGGGTATGATGATGCTTCCGCCGACCATCGTCAGTCTTCCACTGAAGATTATCCTCTTTGTCGTCGTGGACGGTTGGAACCTTCTTGCCAGTTCACTGATCAGGAGCTTCGTATGAACAGTCAGCAGGTCATCGACATATTCATGGGGCTCATCTATGCAACCGCAGAACTCAGCCTGCCGCTTCTAGTCACGGCACTGGTGGTCGGCTTGCTCATCAGCATCTTTCAGGCCGCGACACAGATCAACGAGGCGACACTCTCCTTTCTTCCAAAAATTGCGGCAATGATTGCAGTTTTCGCGGTGATGAGTCCGTGGATGGTCCGGCGAATGACAAATTACACTCAAGACATCTTTAAAAAGATTCCGGAGATGATGAGACAAAAATGAACTACGAGACACTCTTCCAGCTTGATCCAAAAGTCTGGCCGCTCGCAGTGATGGTCTTCCTGCGGATCGTGAGTGTTTTGTTTTTTCTTCCCATCTTCGGCGATGCCACGATACCCTCAAGAATCCGAGTACTGTTCGCATTGATGCTCAGCCTTTGCATTTGGCCGGTTGTCGAAAAGCACCTTCACTCATCAGCAGGCTTCATCCAATGGAGCCCACTGACTCTTGGTCTCGCAACCCTGCGTGAGGTGTTCTTTGGTTTTGCTATTGGATTCGCAGCCAAGCTTCTGACTTTTGCAGCCTCCATCGGCGCGAATATTGTCGGTGTCAACATGGGCTTCCAGACTGCGACCCTGTTCTCTCCGCAGATTGGTATTCAGGAATCAGCATTCGCATCGTTGAAAGTGTGGTTGATCACGATTTTACTGCTGGTCTTCAACATCCATCACGTCTTCATTCAAGGCATTGTCAACTCCTTTGTGACCATTCCATTTGCTCCCGAAGCCGATTCAAAAGCACTCTTGTCGGTCGTCATGCAAACTGTCACCGTCAGTTTCGACATTGGAATTAGAATTGCGGGACCGTTGCTTTTGATTCAAATGGTTTCGACCATTGCACTCGGACTGCTCAACCGTGCGCTTCCTCAGCTCAACGCATTCGTCATCAGTTTTCCAGTCAGCTTTTTGCTCAGCATGATTGTTCTCTTCTTTTCCGCATCAGCTTTTGTACGTCTTATGGGTGAACATGCGGGTATTCAGGAAATCGCCGCATTCTCCCGCGTCCAAAAAGCTTTCGATCCGAAACAATGAGGTGAGCAATGGAAGAACGCGAAGAGAATCAGCAGGACAAGACCGAAGAAGCCACCGAAGAGCGGCGAAAACAGTACCGTGAGGACGGCCAGATCGCCAATCCGCGCGAGATACTTGCGGCAATCACCCTAATTATTGTCACCATTGGTTTGTCCATGTTGGGACAGGATATTTCAAAATCGCTGAAGAGCGCATTTCATCGCACCTTTGCGATCATAGGTGAGCAGGGCACCGGCACGATTTCACCGATTGATGTCGTCTCGCAGATTGTCGCTCCGGTTTTGCCAGTGCTTGCAGGAACAGTTGTGCTGTTGTCAGTCACTCCGTCGGTCGTCGGTTTGGCAATTACACAGTTCAACTGGTCTTGGAAAAAAATCACACCCAGCTTCGACAAACTAAACTTCATCTCAGGCTTCAAGAGAATGCTCTCAGCCGGTGGACTCGAGGAGTTCGGCAAGGTCCTCGTCAAGGGAATAACCCTGTGCACTGTGCTCTACGTATTTCTAAAGAACGAACTCGAGTACAGCGCCCTGGCGTATTTTCAAAACACTGGAGCATACGCTCACACTCTTTGGTCCTCAGTCATCAAGCTGCTTGTCTGGACGACCGTAACGGTCGGTGTTCTAGCCGCCGCGGACTACGGCTACAGCCTTTTCAGACTCGAAAAGCAAATGATGATGAGCAAGCAGGAAATCAAAGATGAAAACAAATCACAAGAAGGTGACCCACTGGTCAAGAGCCAGCGACGGAGAATGGCGCGGGAACTCATCATGCGCAAAAACGTCGCTGCAGTGCCAACCGCAACTTTTGTCATCACCAACCCGACTCACTTTTCAGTAGCTATCAGATACGTCCGCGGAATGCAGTCTCCTATTGTCGTCGCAAAAGGTCAGGATTTTCTCGCTCTCAAGATCCGTGAAATCGCAAAAAAGAACGACATCATGCTGGTCGAGAACAAGGCGCTGGCAAGAACGCTTTATAAGACCGTCAAGGTCGGACAGGAAATTCCGCCCAGTCTTTACGCTTCGGTCATCGAAGTTATGAAGGTGATCTATCAGGCACGCGGACGCGATTATTTTGAACGATTCAACCTGCAGGGTGCAGTCGGTTGAAAATTAACCGGCTCCATCCGCATTAGAGAGGCAGGCAATGGCAACAGCAAACGCACTCACCGGCACGATAGCTGAAGGTAAAGGAGGCGCATCGGCACTCAGCTGGATGCGTAGTCCGGATGTTCTGATGGCCATCGCCGTCGTCGGTATTCTGCCGATGATGATCTTCCCTGTGCCTGCATTGCTGCTCGACTTTCTACTCGCGATTTCATTGTCGACATCGCTGGTCATCATGCTGGTTGCCATCTACATCCGCAAACCACTCGACTTCGGAGTGTTTCCGACGATCCTGCTCGTTTCTACGCTTTTTCGCCTTGCACTCAACGTATCGACCACACGCCAGATTCTGACCCACGGCGGCGACACAACCGGCAAGATGAGCGGACTCATCAAGGCTTTCGGTAACATCGTGATTGCCGACAACATCGGCGTCGGTCTCGTCATCTTCATCATCCTAACGGTCATCAACTTTGTCGTCATCACCAAGGGTTCGGGTCGTATCGCAGAAGTCGCAGCTCGCTTTACTCTCGACGCTATGCCCGGAAAACAGATGGCAATCGATGCCGAATTGAACGCAGGCCACATCAATGCAGAAGAGGCGCGGCGCAGAAGAACCGCAGTCGAAAAGGAAGCCGACTTCTATGGTGCCATGGACGGTGCCTCAAAATTCGTGCGCGGTGATGCCATCGCGGGCATCATCATTACACTTGTGAATATGATCGTCGGTCTGGTCATAGGAATCATCCAATTCAACATGAGTGCAGGCGACGCAGCGAAAACCTTCACACTGCTTGCTGTGGGTGACGGACTTATCGCAGCCATTCCATCATTGATGATTTCAACCGCTGCGGGTCTTATCGTCACCCGTTCGACGTCCGAAGGAGACTTAGGCGGTCAGGTTGCAAAACAGTTCAGAGTGCATCCAAAGGCGCTCTTTGTCGCTGCGGGAATTATCTTTCTTCTTGCTGCTATCCCAGGGTTCCCAAAAATTGCATTTCTCTCGCTTGGTGGAATTTTGATCATTCTGGGCCGGATTGCCGACCGAAGAATCAAGGAAGACCTTGCAAAGGAACAGGAAGGCAAAGAAACCGACACGGCCGCCAAAGAGAAAAAAGACTCCGAGAGCATCGACTCGCTCATGAAACTCGATGTTCTGACAATCGAAGTCGGTCACGCTCTTGTCCACCTGATCGACCCTCAACAGGATGGCGAAGTTGTCGACAGAATCCAGAGCATCCGAAAACAATTTGCTCAGGACTTGGGAATCGTCGTCCCGCAGATACAGTTGCGTGACAATCTTCTGAACAACGCCCCGGGTCAGTACACAATTTCACTCAAGGGCAGCAAGATCGCCACAGGACAACTGATGGTTGACTACTACCTTGCAATGGACCCGGGCAATGTGGAAATGCCCATCAACGGTGAACCGACCGAGGATCCGGCCTACGGTCTGCCAGCGATTTGGGTGCATAAGCGCGAGAAAGATGAAGCAGCATTCCGCGGCTACACAGTTGTCAACTGCGCGACAGTCATAGCGACACATCTGACCAAAGCACTGCGTGAACACGCCGCAGAATTGCTGACTCGGCAGGATGTTCAGTACCTCGTCGACAAACTCAAGAAAACAAATCCAAAAGTGGTTGAGGAAGTCATTCATTCTGAGCGTCTGTCGATCGGAGACGTCGTGAAAGTGATGCAAAATCTGCTGCGCGAAGACGTGTCGGTTCGAGACATTCTTTCACTCTTCGAGTGCCTTGCTGACCACTGTAAGATTGTAAAGAACCCTGATGTTCTGGCTGAACAGTGCAGAAAAGCACTCGGACGCGGGATCACGCAGAAGTATCTTAACGAAAAGGATGAACTCGTCGTGGTGACCTTTGACCGGATGATCGAGGACATACTGGGCGGCGGCCTTGTGACGACCGACAATGGAAGTTCTTATCTCAATCTTGATGCACGGCAGGCGCAGGAAATTCTCCAGAAGCTGATGCAGGGCATAAGCGCTTTCGATTCAGAGGGAACGCAACCGGTGCTGTTGATTTCTGCACGATTGCGCCATGCCTTCCAACGGCTCATGGTCCGATATTTACCGCAGGTTGCCGTCCTTTCGTACGACGAAGTGGCGGGTGCTGTGAAAATTAGAAATATTCAGATGATTTCCTGAGGATTTAACGAATAATTCCTCGCAGCCAGAGGTGTGACAATGGATGTCCATAAGTTTGAAGCCTTCAATATGCAGGATGCAATTAAGCTGGTTAAGAAAGAGCTCGGCCGCGACGCGGTCATTCTCTCGACCCGCGAAAAGACGACCGTCTCCGATGAGACGGGAAGGCCACTGCGCGTTATTGAGGTCACAGCGGCTCCCGCAGCCACCAACAATGCGCAGGTCCGCCAGTCAACACTTCGAACGCGCAGCACCGTGCTTTCTCCCGAAGAGGCCGCTCGCGCCCAGCGTGTCAACTTTCCAAAAGCGGAACAAAAATCCGATGTGAGTGTCATCAAGACGAACAACACGTTGCCGCAACTCAACACGGCGACACGTTCGTTGGCAAAAACACTTGCAAACGCATTGGAGGGACCTCAGCAGAGCTCCGCTCCCGCTGTTCAAAAACGCACCAGCCATCTGACCTCTGGAGAGCTCCTTGGTGTCAATCAGCACAACCAGCAGCTTCGCTCCAATGATTCGAATCTTGCACACCTGAATACCGTAACAAGAAAATTTGATGAGAGTTCCACTGAAGAGGTCAAGGTTTTGCGAGAGGAACTTGGGCGCGTCAGACGCGAAATAGAACAGATTCCTCACGTCAACGTTTCTGAGCAGATGCAGGAAATTCGAGTTTTGCTTCACGATCTGATGAGGCAAAGATATCAGTCTGACGGTGACAGCGCGATCATCAAGGACGAATGCCTTAACGACATTTGCATCAGGCTGCGCGCTGCCGGTGTGATTGAAGCAATTATTTCGGAATTGGCTCATGTCGTTACTTCAGGCCCGAAACCAAGTCACTCGGACGGTCAATTGCTGACCGGAGAAAAACTCAGAGAGCATTATCTCAATCAATC
>JBEDKY010000090.1:0-3838 GCA_041171905.1 Pseudomonadota bacterium | reverse complement strand
GATGAAACTCCCTTTGTGACAGTCCAGCGGTCATTAGCGGCGCGCGATTCCATCGTTCTGACTTGCCCCGCATAGCCGCTCAGCCCATCAAAGGTATTGAGAATCGTGTGAAACACCGATTTGATTTTTGCATTCGGGTTGCGGACACATCCTCCCGAAACACGCCGGTCGGCGGCGTTCGGCAATTCGAGAATCTCTTCAGCAGAGTTGCCATGCATTCCATAAGCGCCGTTGAACCACAGGACATATTTACCAAGCGGATTGCGCGAGCCACAGGCACCGTAAATTTGTGGGTTCTGCGCAAACACGCGCTGACGCTCTTGCTCGCTGGAAACAACTCTTCCGGTTGCAGGATTGACCGGATTGCGCGGGTACCACGCAGGGCAAACTTGCAGATCTTCGACATTGAAAACGCCTGTGGGTGTGAAGTGCGGCTGACCGTTGTGCCACTCGCCAGTCACGTCGCCGCTGGCAATATTCCACTGATCCACTGCCACGCCACTTTTGTACATGGTCGCGCGGTTTGTTTTGAGATTGAGGCGGAATGCGATTTTGGCCTGCAGCGCAGATTGCACCTGCGAGCCAGACAAGCCTCCCACAGCCCACATCACTTCTGAATCGGTGTCGGTTTGAGCCTTGACGCAGGCCGTTGATAAAAGCACCGCTGCGATTCCGACGGCAGACAAAACTGAAGAAAACTTCTTGATGCTTTTCATATGGCCCCCAAAGATGCGGAATCGGCTCCGCCCACGCACACTGCTGTGCACTCAGCAAGACGCGTTCCAGCAGACAGGGAGTGTTTAACTTGGCAAGAACAGGGAATATTCGACTGCGAAGATTTTTAAAAAATTGACAAAAAAATCGACACCCATTGCAGAGGTGTCGATTTATTTATCACTCAGATCGAGCACTTTGTTTAATCGCAGATCCCGCCCACGGAATCCCCGATGGGATTCGGATCATTCAATTCCGGCGGTTCGGCAAGAATAACGCCGTTGATCGGCACTCCAAGAGCAGCAGAAAGGACGAACGCAGGCAGACCCATAAGACTGAGCAGCGCCCCGCTGTCCGAGTGACCGGCGACCTGGAATGATTCGCCATCACTGCCTTCGAATTTCATCACAACGCGGCTGCTCAGGTAATCGACAAGCTTCTCGTCGACAGTCTTTTCACCAGGGCCACTTGGCTGCTTGTTGACCGATCCGAGCGCGCCGTCGTTGACGTAGACGCCGTAAACCGTATCGGATGGCAAATATACCATATTTCCATTCACGTCTTTCCTGTCTTTAGCAACTCCCAGATTCGGAGCGATGCCAGTCTCCCTGCATCCGCTTGGCTGATAATCGCTCAAGTCTCGCACGTCGATCGGTACGATGATCAACTTTGACGACGAAGATTTGGAAGGGTCGTTCAGCTTAATTGGCAACACGGTAGACCATCGTTTAAATAAATCATCTTTCAACCGCACATTTCCAAAGATCGGAAATAATCTCGGACCCACCGTCTCGGCCGCGCATGTAGCTTTCAAAAAATTTTGCAGTCCTCGAGCAGCGCCCTGCACAATGAGAGAAGTGTTTCGCCCCGGATTTTTGTGATACATCGCAATATCAAGAAACAATGTATAGGACATGGCGAGGACCTTCAGATTAGCTCTGAATGCGCTGTCCGTTGGCGAAATGTAGAGCGGATAGCTGGCATCAATTCCACCATTGTTGATGATGGCGGCAATCAAAACATTCAACCGTTTACCAAGAAATTCAAGCGGATCCTTTGAAGATTGGCGGTTGAGTGCAATATCCTCAAGGCGAGCCGTGTCGGGCGGGGCGAAATCAGCCATACAATCCTGGCTGGCAGACCCGCCAAATATCGGTATCGATGGTACCCCTGAACCTGTCACCCTGCAGAATGCAGAGTTTAGCGAATTTATAATCTTGTCCGCACCGGTGAGCACTTGTGCCAACTCAGTTAGAGTTTTGGTCGTTGCCTCCGGAGTGCTAAAATCAAACTTTGTGACATCGGTCTTGGGGCTCACAAAATACTCGGAAAAAGAAGACAAGTCCGGCTTCGAACCACCAAGCTCTTCGGCGAACGCCCGCATTCGACGCGCGTGAAGCAGACCATCATAGAGCGAATTTGAGAACTTGTTCACTGTAATTTGTTTGCGGATGGGATCCGGAAAATTGGCTGCGAAAAAGTTATCAACGTCGGTATTATTGCCTTTTTTCGACTCTTCCGCAATGAAGTCAAACGCGGCTTTGCGCGCTGCACTGCGACGCTCTGATTTGTCGTTCGTTTCACCACGAATTCTGAATGGAATGTCGTGAGCGAGATCAACCGTGCCTTTGAACGTCGAAATATCAGTCATTGCATAGCAATCAAAAATACTCGCCGGTTTGCCGTCAGAAAATTTTGGCAAAAATGCCGCACCCGGTTTGGCCAAACAATACTTTTCGAATGTCGACCGGTACAAGTCAGAAGTGCGTCCATCCATCGAACGGAGCAATAGAATCTTTTCCCGCAGTTTTGCGTCGCCGGCCGCACCTCCGCCACCTCCGACGGCCAACACCTTTTTTCTCCAAACTCCACCGTCTGAATCGATCTTGATAGGTATATACAAACCTCTTTTAGCACTGAACAATGCCTTGGATTTCTCTTGCGGCAAGAAAACCTGCAGAGTCACACCGTCATGGTAGGATGGCTGATAGCAGTGTTCAGCGGTCATGACGCGCACGCGTGGTTTGGGTGTGCCATTCATGACGTCGTCGTAATCCATTGAAAAATTCGCTGTACAAACTTTTGTCAAACGTTTGGGCGCACGCTCACGTTTGAGAGCCTCAATCAATCGAGGTTTGACGGTTGGGTCTTGAGCGTTCTCTAGTGTTTTCTGGTCCCTCGCATTGAGGCATCGGTCAATCCAAGTGTCAGGAGACGATTCGAACGCACCGCTCGCAACGCAGTAGGGAATCTGCAAAACCTCCACAACACCATTGGGATTACCTGCGACGTTGTCAACACCGCGTTTGGTAATACCGTCTTTAAGCGGGCCAATAATAAATTCTGGCATTCGTGTTTCATAGCCATTAAATGTTACGAAAATGTGCCCGCCAGCGCGAACATTTTGAAGAGGTGTTGCAGCACCCTTGCCTTCTTCGAATGCAGATTCATTGTCGACCGTGAGATTGAGCGCATCACCCGCCAGCTTTTGCTGGCCTGAGTTCTGGCACGGCTTGTTTTGCGAGTTGGCAGCCTTTCTGCTGCCAACAAACACTCCCTTTTGCGAACTTCCCCCACTACAAGCAGCCAGCAACACTACCCAAAACAACGACTGACCGATGTAGACCGAATAACGTCGTGCTGCCATGTCCGGTGCCCCCGCCGAAACCTCTAGGGCGTATCGGAACTCACGTTCGATAAATAAGGTTTTTCCCGCAATCCAACAGGAACGTTGGACAAAGCGCAAATTTAAGTTGTTTCTTAAATACTAATCAGTCAGTTGCGCAAACCGACCTGAACACGGAAATCGAGGACGACCTTGCCTTTGGCTGGAACAGAGAGCTGCCATTCGGCGTTGTCCTTGCTGATTTTTTTATGATCGTGGTTGGAAGAAACGATTTTCCACTCACCCGGAATCACTTCACGATAAATCACCTGCTGCGCCACTGACTTTGCGTTTTTGAATGTGACACGCACGCCGGTTTCGCTGTTGCGGACGAATTTTTTCGTTCCACCCGACGCTGGAAGATTTTTGAAGGATGTGCGCTTGCGGCGGGTTGTCACATCAAACGATCGGCCCAGCCGCACTCGCACGCGTTCACCCTCGGGTGTGTGGCGGATATTG
>JBEDKY010000089.1:0-2891 GCA_041171905.1 Pseudomonadota bacterium | reverse complement strand
CCCGCAGTCGCCGGAGACATTGTCGGGCCCGCTGGTGGGTCGTGCAGCCTTTGAGAAGACCATGCAGCTGCTCAATCAGGCTCTCGAATGCGGCGCTCAGGTCTGGAGTGCCGGCGAGCACAATCCGAGCGAACACCACATCGCACCGACGCTGGTCATCTACCCCAACACACAGGGCAAAACCCTCGAACAAATACAGCTGACCCGCGAAGAAGTCTTTGCACCGGTCATTTGCATCCACCGCGTTCCGTCCAACACGACGACAGAGAAACTCAACGACGTCCTACAAAAGTTTGATGCCAACATCCATTCGTCTATTTTCACATACCAGAGCAAACGCGCCCGCCAATTCTATGAGTCTATTCCCTCGCGCACCGTCTTGTGGAACGAAATCCCGAGCTGGCGTGCCGACGAAATGCCCTACGGCGGGGTCGGCCTGACGTGGTCCGATGGTCACTTGCAAAACGCCGGTCTTCTGGGTGATGAAGGCCCCTACCAGACAATGCTGGAGCTGACGGTGGAACGCCTCTTCGTTCTTCCCTGACTCAGAACAACCGGTATTCTATCGCAGTCCATGGAGAGAGCAGTTTATGTCAGAAGGCACTTGGTCCTTTGATCCATTCCGCAAAGAAATCGTCACGCTCATCCACGTGGCCTTCAACCAACTCTGCGCGGCTGCAAATATCGAACATTCGATTGAAGCCGATCAGGTTGCCGCGCTGTTGACCGTGCCTCCGGAATTTAATTTGGGTCAGGCCGCATTTCCGTGCTTCAGCTTTGCCAAAGCCTTGCGCAAGGCACCGCCCATGATTGCTCAGGACCTCGCAGCACGCATCCTCCAAATGGAGCGCTCAACAATAGCAAAAATCGACTCCGTTGCGGGATACCTCAATTTTCACCAGAATCCGGCCACTGTGGGAGCGGCGCTCACCGACCGCATCACGACCTCAGCATTTTTTTCCGCTGAAAAAATCCCGCAGTCGTCACGTGGAAAAATCGTTATCGAATATTCACAGCCCAACACACACAAAGCACTGCACGTCGGACACCTGCGATGTCTTGTGCTCGGCGATGCCGTCAGCCGCATCCTCGCTTATTCAGGACACGAAGTCGTCAAGGCTACCTACCCCGGCGACCTCGGCGCGCACATCGCCAAAACCGTCTGGTATATGCAGAACAGATTCAAAGGCGAGTTTCCAAAAAACAACCGCGCCGACTGGCTTGGCGACATTTACGCGCTTGCCGATGAAGCCATCAAACAAGACACCGGTACCGAACGTGAAGCGGGCAATCGTGCACAGATTGCCGACATCCTCCGCCAGCTGCAGAACAAGAGCGGAACAGCCTATGACCTCTGGAAAGAAACCCGTGAGTGGAGTCTCGATCAACTGCGCTCAGTCTACGACTGGCTCGGCGTGACTTTCGACGCATGGTTCTTTGAAAGCGAATGCGACGAGCCATCCCGCGAACTTGTCAAACAGAAATTTGCTGAGGGCCATTTCATTCAAGATCAGGGTGCCATCGGCATCGACCTCAGCCCTTACAAACTCGGCTTTGCCATGTTCCTCAAGTCCGACGGCAACGGCCTGTACATCACAAAAGATTTGGAATTGCTGCGCCGCAAATTTTCCGACCCGAAGGTGACTGCGAGCATTGTTGTTGTCGACCAGCGGCAGAAACTACATTTTCAGCAACTTTACAAAACCGCCGAGCTGATTGGTTATCCGCAGGCAACAAAGTCATCCACACTCCTTTACGAAACTGTGAACACTGCTGACGGGAAGGCATTCAGTTCGCGCTCGATGAACGGACTGCGTCTGCTCGAATTACGTTCGGCGATGGAAAACAAGGTTACGACCGACTACCTCGAACGCTATCGTGGTACATGGTCAGATGCCGAAATTGCAGAAACAGCAAAGATGGTGACCATCGGTGCTCTCAAATACGGAATGCTGCGGGTCGACAACTCGACACAGGTGACTTTCGTGCTCGAGGAATGGCTCAAACTCGACGGCGACACCGGACCTTATCTTCAATACATGCACGCCCGCTGCTGCAATATTCTTGAAAAGCAGGGACATCCGCAAAAGGCCGGCACATTTACAATCGAAGCCGACGAAGAACGCGCGCTGCTCTTTCACCTGACCCGCTTCAATGAATTTGCTCATCAGTCCGCGCAACAACAAAGACCAAGCGTGATTGCCGGTTATCTTTACGACCTCGCCAAGGCCTTCAACCGGTTCTACGAGGCCTGCCCGATCCGCACAAGCGAAGGCGACTTGCGCAACTCAAGGCTCAGCCTTGTGCAAAGCTCTGCAAGAATCATGAAAGAAGGATTGGCCCTGCTGGGAATTCCTGCACCGTCTAGGATGTGACGCACCGCCGGCCCGACCCTTTTCCTTCCGCAGCGGCCCAGCCAAACTCAGAGAGTCTAGTCAGGTCTGCGGGGTTGGAACATGAACCGGCGGTCATTTAAAAGAAGTGTGCCTTTGATTTGTCTCGCCGTTTCGGCACTCGCAGCCGCGGGTGGCTGCAAGCAGCTGTTTGGCCGCAAGGGATCCAACAACCCGCAACAAGCGTGGGACAACGCAAACAATCCGTCCAACATTCTCGCCGGTCAGAATCTTCTGGAACGGCGCTTCGATAAACTGAAAATGGCTGCCGAAGCTGCGCGTGAAAAAAGACCCTGGTCTGACAGCTATTGGCCTAACTACCGCGGCGGCTTGGCATGGCGCTGGAATGCTCCAACAGCCGCGGATTTTAAAAGCTATCCGCTGCCGACAAAGGAACAATTCAGTAAAATGTCGCTCAAACAGCGGCTCGAACTATCGCCAGCAGAAAAGTATGACATCCTGACCGGCAACTGGAACTTTCCGCTCGTTGACTATGAA
>JBEDKY010000088.1:0-8643 GCA_041171905.1 Pseudomonadota bacterium | reverse complement strand
GAGCGTTCTTGCTCCGGCAAAGAGTATTCATTTAGTTTCTCATCGAGTTTAATTTTAGCGGCAACCGAGATTTGCTTGATAGCACCAGAGTTGGTCTGGCAGCGGGCATCTATTTTATGGTCAGCTGTCGAAAAGGTTCGGGTTACCTTCATGAGCATCCAGCCGACAACCTTTGTGTTGTGCTTCGTCTGCGCAGATTCGATCTCACTTTTCACATTGAGATCGAATCCTGTCACAACGTCGAACGGGTCACCATCTTTTTTGTCCAACAACATCAGTTGGTCTGTGTCTTTCCAGGTTCCTAAAATTGACTTTGACGGATTCACAGAGAGATCTTCCGAAACCTGACCTTCTTTACACCCTACAGCGAGGACTAGAAGCCCAGCTACCAACGCGGCATCCATGCATTTACTGCAATATTCAATGGTTTTGATGAGTGTCATGTGCGAATCCTCAATAGACAGACCCTGTTTTCGGTTCTTCGACGCAGCAATTAAAGGAGAATCGATCAAATGCTTGTGATATCTGCGGCTTAAGAATTGGGAGTTCGTTTTTCGCGGTATCATATGAATGTCAGCAATTGTGACTATTCCGCGATGTGTTTGATTTTTTGAATCGAAATTCCATGATTGCGCAGGGTGTAGGCGAGTGTTTCATGCCGCACACCCAAATATCCTGCGATGGTTTCCAAGGTCACCGGCTGCGAGGAAGCTCGCAGTTCAAGCACAGCGGTGAGAATTTGATGTCGAAGTTCTTCAGTATCCTCAGCGAGTGTCTCTCCAATCAGAATTCGCAACTTTCGCTCAAGAATTGTCTTGAGTGCCGGATCAACGGTAGGAATATGAAGGTCAATGGTTTTGATATCCATTGTGAGTGCTAGGCGGCCAGTCGAGAACCGGAGTTGCGCTGCAAAGGCTTTCTCAAGTTCGAGTATCTGGTCTCCTGAGAAGCCATGTGCATCGGCGCTGCCTGGAAATTCAAAAGCTCTGACAAGAGAGCGTGCTTCAGGCGAAAGAGAGGTTAAAGCGACCCATGTGCTCGCAAGGGCATACTCTTGAATGGCAAGAGGAGCGAAAGCCAGTTTTTCAAAAAAGTAGCTCACTGTTTCGTTAGTAATAGCAAGTTTTGCAAGTACCCCCTCGGTGTCGAGTTTGAAGAGATACCTTTCATGTAAAGCGTTCAGCTCGCGAAAACTTCC
Organism: Pseudomonadota bacterium; assembly: GCA_041171905.1. GTDB lineage: Bacteria > Bdellovibrionota_B > Oligoflexia > Silvanigrellales > Silvanigrellaceae > RFOM01. Next base: position 7,445 of record JBEDKY010000088.1, on the reverse strand, counting down.
GCAGCAGCGTGCAAGCAGGCCGGGAAGCCCTGAGTCGTGAATGTCGTGGAGAAGTGCGGAATGGAAGGATAGTAGTTTGTCAGTTGACCTCAAATGGCAGACAAGCCCAAAAATCGCAGCTTGTTCCTCACTGGTCAGAATTCGCTGTCCAAAAAGCACATCGTCAGGAGTCAGATTCTGAAGATTGAGTGTTCCGAGAAACGCGTCGCGGTGCTTCAGCAGAAGATAGCGGAACAGCGGCCTACTTCCAAAGGTATTGTATGAATAAACACTGCGAATTCCTTTAGCATTGTGCATCACACATCCTCTCTCTGAAGCTGGACGGCGGCTCACCGGTCCACTTTAAAAATGCCCGTGAAAATGCGGTTGGATCCGAGAACCCAATCTTGCCTGCCACCTCCTTGGGGCGCATTCCGGTTCGCAGGAGTTCCGTCGCCGTTGAGCACTGAAGCTCCTGTTTAATCTTTCTGAGCGAGTGATTGTGCCTCGCGAGTGTTCTTTCCAAGCTTCGGATTGAGAGTCCCAAACTGTGAGCGACGTCGGCGAAACTATGCTCACTCTCGTCAAGATGTGACAGCATAATTTTTTTAATTTTCGAGAGGAGTAGATTGAAGTTCTGATCGGTATATTTTTCAATGTTCGGATGAATTGAATATCTGCATCTGGACTGAAAGAATTTGAAAATGATTTCATCAGCGTTTTCGAACTCGATCGAAAGTGCCTTGGCAGTCAGGTGGATTTCGAACGCAGATCCAAGAAAAATCGATGTCACCTTGAAGGAATTGTAGAAGTGCTCCTGCCAAACTGTCAGTTTTTGAGCCAGATTTGGCGCGCACCATTCAGGAAGAATAACCTTTAAAATTTCTGAATTGGGAATGCCTTGTCCCCGTATATTAATGAGCGAAACTGCGGCTATGAAATGCAGTACAAAAGCAGGTGTATGCGGCGGCGGTATCCAACTGCAGATGAATTCGTTTTGTCGGCTTTCACACCGCAGTCCTCGCGCTGGATATAGCTCTTCAATGCAATCAAACAATTGTTGCAGATTTCTTGCCGTTGTCATCGGCCAACCCTTCTCATTAAAATCTGCGGGCTGAAACAAATAAGCCGCTTCAAGGCCGTATGTGACGTTCTGTTTGTAATGCTCTGTTGCGAGCGACAAAAGAGCATCGAGAAGGGAATCGTCGCACAATCGAGCCAACGACATGAGCTGAGAAATGTGAATGTTTCGCTGGTTCAACAAGAGCTCAACGTCGGTCTTACATTTTGTGTATAACACACGCAGCAATGCCCTTAACGGCGGCAAAAAAGAGCTGGTGTGATTTGATGAAACGTCGATTTTCATGCAAGACCCGCATGTTTGAAATTTGGCGTTCGCCTGTCGCAATCTGCAATGCTTTTCTCAGACATCGGGCGCTTCCATTCCATGAGTCGATGTTAGCATGGTTCGGATCATTCAATCACGGCAAAGATTGTATTGAAATCTGGAGGCATGAAATGTTGTTGCATAAATGGGGCCGTCTGTACAAGAGTGGAAAATTGTTGAACGTCGCCGGAATTGTCACTTCGGTCGCTGTATTTTTCTTGGCTTCGGGATGTGGAAAGAAGAAGTCGTCCGGCGATGAGGGTGGCAACCTTGGCCCGCAAGGACAATTAGCGATTAGTTTCGCAGCAGCGAATGGCAACTCCGATGGAAGTTCCTTTTCTTTAGTGGACAACGGTTTTGCGCCCACAAAGGCCGAACCATCGTCTATCGCATCAGGTGCTCCAGATAGCTTCGAAGTGAGTATCTTGAGCATGGACCTCTCGGGCCCCGGTAGTAATGGTGGAAACACATCGGTCAATATTTTTAAAAGTGATACAGGCAAACCAGTGAGGATCACCGGATCTGAAATAGATCTCAGCCAACTGTTCACAACCTATGAATGTGTCAAGAAAGACGGCACGCCTGTGACCTTGGCGGCTGGCGAGTCCTGCAAATGCGGCTTGGACAAAGATGATAAAGTGATTGCTCCACAGTCTGATGGCAGTTGCAAACAGACGAATGACAGTGGCCAGCTCGTAGAGATCACAGAACCTATTGGTTTGGTAAACCTTTCCGCGTCAACGTACACGGCGCTTAAAGTCACGTTTGCAGCTAAAGCTAAGATCAAGGGTTGTGTCAGTGCGACCTTCAGGTCGGACAGTGGAACAATTGCAAACGGAAGTGCTGGTGCGCAAACCTATTGCACGCAAAAAAGCTTGGCATCAACAAATGAGAGCATTTCTCCTGCACATGGCCAGTTCAAGAACGTCAGTGCAGAGGAAACTGAAATATTCCTCAGCAAGTCATGGGGCGAGCGGTCTAAGAATATGACCGTTGAGTTTCCAATCAAAGACGGACTTAAGATCCCCGAAGGCAGCAAGGCAAATCTTACGATGGTCATCGACGTGAATCGCATGCTGCGTTTCTACAATATGGGCCGAACAGACCAAGGCCCAAATCCGGAGTTTCCAACCAATCGCGCCTATTTCTTTACGACAGTCTTTGAGGATTCACTGTTCGTGTTCGCTGGCAAGGCAGGCGGAATTCGCGGATACAATTTTCAAACAGAGACTTGCATTGAAACGTTTCAGAACAGCTTTTCTTGCACAGGAGGCGCACGGAGCGTTGACGGTTGGGTCACGCTCATCCTCGATGCGAACGGAACTCCATTTGCCGCTAACATCATGCCCGATGACGATAACAACCTGACAACCATCAAAGGTGGAAACCGGAAGGCTGCAATCGGTATCGACTCTACGATGATTACCAAGAATGCAGACAATACATATGAGGTCAGTGTAACGCTGCAGGGTGATACAAACCCTACCATCAACAAGTTTGACTTGAGTGGTGCAGTTGGATCGTCGTTCACGACAACTTACAGGGGTATCTCTGGCCCCTTCAACGGCACTGGCAAGAGTGATTCATTTGGTAACATAAAACTGACTCGTGGCCTCTGAAGACTAGGTTGGGTTGGCTTTTCTGCGGATGGATGCCAATTCGTGAATGAGCCAACCCAGCGGGCCGAACATCAAAACCATCATGAGAACAATGCTCACCCAAAGAAAGCTTTGGTTCTTGTCGATGGCTTTCCTCCAAACAGAGACACCGACAAACAAATCGAAGCAAAGGTAATGGATCCAACCCGCCGCGGCTCCAGCGGGCGATGACATCAACGTCTGAATGCCTTCGAGCGTGGGTCGTGCCAAGGCAGTCAGAATTTGCGGGCTTGAAACAAGAGCCGGGATAACCATAATGGCATAGAGTATTGCGAGTAGCTGCATCGGACTGAAGTTTGGATTCGAGAAGAACCTTCGAGTGATGTTTGAGCGCGGTAGGAAAATCAACATCAGCCAAAATGGTAAAATCAGCGTATTTGAAAAATTAAACATGCTTGTGGCGAAGTCCATCGTCGGCTCGTCCTTTCAGATTAAATCAAATTTCGAAAGCACATGTGCCGGGCATTCGATTGTAACGGAATGCTCTAAAATCGGAACACATCGTTCATTTTCACGTGTGTTAAAAAAAAGCAAAGCCTGAGCCCCACTACGAAAATGAAAAGCTCAGGCAAATTGCTCATTATCATGTCTACCGTCAGATGATATTTTCTCAGGTAATGCCTTCGGACGAGGACGTCAGTGACCTTCGTTGCAGAGACTTCCCTCTTCCTTAGCGATGTATTCGCATGAACGGATGCTCATGTCGGGATTGACGAGAACCTTAGCCTTAGAGCCGCTGGCATCTGAGTGGACGATGTGGAGAACTCCCGAAGAATCAAATGACATCGAGCGAATGGCGCGCAGTGGTTTTGTTGTTCCGTTGGGAAGCCGCTTTTGCCCCGGCGCGTCGTAGCTCAGGAGTTGGGGCTTGTTTGGGAACGCGGGATTGATGAGGAAAACCATCGAGAAGTCGACTTCCGCGTAGATGAAAGATCGGACGCCAATTGCCACAAGGTTTGTCCGTGGATTTTGAGCAACTTGAAAGATGTAGCTACCGGTGAGCCTCTGTGTCGAAATCTCGCCGGTTTCAGGATTGGGTACGTGTGTCACAAGACCGCTCAGGTCTTTTGCATGGATGCGGATGAAATCGCGGGTCCCTGCAGTGATGTGCACAGACGTGCGGTCGTCAGAAATGTCGGGGCGCTGATCTGTCGAGGCGATTTGGGCGGACGTTGTGCTCGATTTCGGACCGCACGATTGAACTGCAAGCCCTGTAAAAGACGCCAGCGCCAGGGCAATAAGATTTTTCGCAGTTGATACTGTCATTTTAACGCCTCCATTCCGTCACTCGTTGATACCTGAAAACGCAACATGCGAATCACAGCAACTGTTGTGCCGACGCTAGATGGCAGATATTGTTAAAAGTATTCAAATCGAGTGGTGTCGAAGGTTTTTACATCGCACCGCGGGCGACACAGAAAGGGCTCACTGGCTATGAAAGTTAAAATGCTATCCCTGGTCAGTCTTTTATGTCTGAACATTTCTTGGCCGCAGCAGGGTCTGGCTACAGATCGCAAATTTGAAAATGTTTACCCGTTTCCCATGAAGTCATTTTGGGACGCAATGAAGTTTCGCTTTACGAGGGACCCTGCCAAATGGCCCGAAAGCAGGCCTGTCAAAGGTACTCCAAAGGTCGGACAGCCTTTGCGTGGCTCACAAGCAGCGATCACTTGGGTTGGGCATTCGACATTTTTAATAGAATTCGACGGATTGCGAGTCTTAACAGACCCAGTTTATTCAAATTGGATTGGGTTTAACTCACTTCTTTCTGCGACTCGGGTCACTCCTCCTGCCATCAGTCTTGAACAAACCCCCAAGGTTGACGTCATTCTTGTGAGTCACGATCACTTTGACCACATGGACCTTCCATCCCTCGAATTTTTTGCGAAGAGAGACAATCCCACAATAGTTGCCGGATTGGGATCAGAGCCGATCTTGAAGGACGCCGGGTTTCAGAAAATTCGGACATTGGATTGGTATGCAAAGAGTGATCTTCGTGAGGACGTTTCGGTGACCTTCGTTCCGGCCCAGCATTGGTCGATGCGTGTTCCGTTTGTCAGAAATGTTCGACTTTGGGGTGGGTTTTACCTGAAGGTGAAGGACAAAACTCTCTACTTCGTGGGTGATACCGGTTACCACCCGAAACTTTTCAATGAGATTCGTGAACGCCTTGGCCCCGTTGACTTCAGCTTCATTCCAATCGGTGCATATGCTCCTCGTGATTTTGTTCGCGACCAGCACATCGATCCGGTTGATGCTGTCAAGCTTCATAAGGACGTTCAATCACGCCAGAGCATTGGAATGCACTTTGCAACATTCCAGCTGACTGATGAGGACATCGATGAGCCCTGTCAGATCTTGAATGAGAGCACAGCTGCCAACAAGCTACGTAACAACGAATTTACATGCATGGACATTGGGGAATCGAGAACGATTTTCTCGGGCGAACTTCAGGCTGAAAATGATCCGAGCGCAAAGAAATTGGAAAAGTAAAATTCTTGTGGAGCGAATATCCTGCATTCAAGCCTGAACGTCTAAAGGGATTCGCCTTTTCGCTTTTAAAGTATCGGAAGAATCAAAGTTTTTAAATTACCAGAATGACATTTCAAGAGCGCCACTTCCACTGAGTTCTGCCGACTCTCACTGAATTCCACTCTGCCGTGTAGCGAATGTAGCAAAAGCAGAAATAGCTGAATGAAAGATGAGCCAACCGTAGTCTTAGTTTGCCTCTGGGGCCGTCCCGAGAGAAGCCGTTACATCGATTCTCATCTCGTGGTGCTAGGCAAAGATTTCCGTCCTGAAAGCATCTTAAAATATGTCATAGTGATTAAATAAAGCATATGATAAGATGCTTTTAGATGTTTCTTTGTCATCCTATGGGGTGCGTTTTGGGTTCAGAAGTTAAAAATCTAATGCGAAAACAAATAGATGAGAAGCTAAAGTACTTCTCGGCTGCCACCTCTTCGCCACCGCCGAAATCGGGATGGCTCAAAGCCATCCGTGAGGCTCTGATAATGACCGCTGAGCAAGCCGCTTCGCGGGTAAAGACGAAACGACAGGTGTGGTTGAAGATCGAAGAGGGCGAAGCTAACGGAACGGTGTCTCTCAACACGCTGCGGAAATATGCTGCGGCTCTCAATTGCCGTGTGGTGTATGCCATCGTTCCTCACGAGGAAAGTCTCGAGGTCATTCTCAAAAAGCGTGCGCGCGAGGTTGCGTTGCAAATAATAAATCGGACCCAGCACACGATGGCGCTCGAAGAGCAGGATATTTCTGACGCCGAGCGAGAACGGCAAATCGAAGAAATTGCTCATCAGCTCATGCTCAATCTGAGCCCGCGTCTTTGGGAGAATATTCATGAGCTTTGAATTCAATCAGCACCTCGCTTCTGGTGCGACACCGCTTGATCCAAATGAAGCGGCAGGTCTTAAGCTGAAGCACATCACCCTGCTGTCTGAACTCAATGAATTCGAAAATCAAAACATCGCCAAAGCCATCGTTTGGATAAACCGCCAAAGAGAGAAGAAGATACTGACTCCATCGTTTATAACCGAATTGCATAAGCGCATGTTTGGAGATGTTTGGAACTGGGCAGGCGTCTTTCGAACGTCGGACAAAAACATCGGCGTCCCATGGTACGATATTCAAGGAAAGCTGAAATTTCTTTTGGATGACGTTCAATATTGGATAGAGAATTCCTCGTATCCTCTTGATGAAGTTGGAGCACGGCTTCATCATCGACTTGTCTCGATTCACCCATTTCCCAACGGAAATGGTCGTCATGCGCGTCTCTATTGTGACGCGTTTATGATGAACCAAAAGGCCGTTCCGTTTAGCTGGGGTCAAAAATCAGCAGACGTTTCTGTTGTCAGGCAGGCGTATCTCGACGCGCTGCGTGCTGCGGATAACAGAGATTACTCGCGGCTTTTGGATTTTGTTCGGCATTGAGATGAGCAAATATTTTTTTTCGGGTTCAACTTTGCTACTGCCATCCTTTGCTTAGTTTTTAAAGGTCACTGCTTGATACTTCCAACAGAGCAGAGCCTGAAGTTTTCTTGCGCATCAAAGTATGAATGGTCAGCAGGGCTAAGGGAGGCCTAGAAGACGAAATTTGTCTGCACAACCACGATGTAACGTCCGAGACCTTATAAAAAACAACTCAACACCGGATTCCACCAATGAGCTTTTTTTGACACCTGTCATCGACATTTGGAGAGAGTTCAAGACCGTGCGCTGGTCGCATTTGGTCGCAAATCGAAAGTGGCCACAAAAAAACCCGCTCAATGAGCGGGTCTCTCGAAGCTCTGATCGACACCCAAAACCAGCCAGCGATCGACACCTCAAAACCAGCCACTGGGCTCGTAGCCTGAGTTCGTAGCTCAAGACTGCTGCGGCGGGACGTTGTACTTGCCTCCAAGTTG
>JBEDKY010000087.1:0-3770 GCA_041171905.1 Pseudomonadota bacterium | reverse complement strand
ATCGCCGGCCGCAAGCGCCAAATCGCAGTCCATCTGCGCGAGTCGCGACACACCCGCGTGCACTCCGTTGGGCAATGCGATGCTGCCGTAAGGGCCGTTCAGATCGCTCAACAGGCAAATGCGCGATCCAATATTTTCGGCCGCAAATGACTCTGCCGGCGTGAAGCACTCGGGCAAAAGAGCGAGCAGCACACTGATAAAGGCCGTCCATCGGGGGCGTAAAGTACTTTGCATTCGTTCACTCTCAGAAATAATAAAAAGTGCGCGCCAGCAGCTGCAATTCCAAATTGTGCAGCTGCACTGTGCCGTGAATTTCCCATGGAGCGAGCGGACGCACAACGTAACTGCTCGCAGCCTCAACGATCCAGCGGGGGGATTGCCACAGGCTGATGAGCCTGCTGAGCGACAGACGACTGACCCAGCGACTCTTAGTATCGAGAGGCAGATTTGCGATTCCATGCGCCGCGGGTTCCATAAAAAGTGCACCCCCCTGATCATCGCCTATGCGCAAGCCACCACGGGCAACGAGCCGAGCGTTCGGGTTGTCCATGGCAAATGACCATCCGGCTTCCGCGTTAATGTAGGTCTGCCGGCATCCTTCAAAGCAACGCTGCTTGTGGCCAAATTCAAATGCCCATGAATGCGACTTCATGTTTGGTTTGCCAAGTTGGATTGATTCGACGCTGACAGGCGTGAATTCTCTCAGGCTGATGTTGCGCCCGGACAAAAGAAATTCGATGTTGAAGAGACCGATTCCAAGATCCGCGCCCATTCCGGCAATCGGGCTTTCGAGAGTTTGCAGCGCGGGTCGCCATCCAACAACGTATGCTGGTTTGAAAAAGCGTTCGGGAGAGCTGACGTTGAGAAAACCAAGGTTCAAGCGCGTCGGTGGATACGCCAGGTGAGGAGCGTTGTCCTGCGGCGTTGGAACTTCTATAGGTGAGCTGGTTGTACCCAGTTCTGCGCGCATTTTGAGCAATTTTTCTTGCTCGACTGCCCAGCGTAAAGGTTTTTTTCCGGCCGCGAGTTTCTCGCTGGCACCAATGTATTCAAGTGCAGTGTCGAGCACTCTCGTCTTTTCGATTTCATCGAGCGATTCGATCGCCTTCGGGTCGATTTTCAGACCTGCTTTTCCATTCGTGTTTTCGCTCGAGTTCGAGGCGGGAAAGAGCAGGGAACGAAAGGAATTTCTCTCCTTATCGCTGAGCGCATTTTCGAGGTGGAGATATTTGCTGACATTTGATGGCCGGTACGCAATATTTTTCACAAGTGACGGCGTGTTGGCAACAGCGCGTATACTGTCGCTCGGCGCAACCCACGCGCGGAATTTGCTGGTCAGATTGAGCGTCGGACGACCTACGTCGATCAGTGCGAGCATCAGGTAGGAACAGTTGTCGTCGAAATAATAGTAGTCGACGCGGTGTGTCGAAAGCTCAAAAACTGAAGCCAACATCAGTTCAACTTCATCACCCTTGAGGTTGAGCTCGTACTCCCACAGATCACGGCTTTCGGCGTTGCTGTATTCCTGCACCTTCACGTAATAAGGCGACATGCTGAGCATGCCTGCAAACATTCCGCTCATGCCCATAAACGGGTAGAGGAGCGGATTCTCGGTTGTCGGTATGGCGGCGTGGTTGAGTCCATAATCGAGCAGTTCGTTGCCGCTGAAGTCCTCTTCTGCTTTTCGTCTGAACTTGAGCAATGTGTGGCCAAGAAGTGATGCTGGATTATTTGGAAAAAACGAAGAAAAAATCAGCGATACACTGTCGGATTTTACTTTGGCCGCGAACGTCCTGTAGCGTTTGCATACATCCGACTGATTGTTGAAGTCGGGGTCTGTGAAAATAATTTTGAGCGCGTTTTGCAGGTAAATCCTGCGTGCGGGATACTTGCAGAGAGCCTCTTGCCGTTCGGCCGGAGTGCCTTCCGAGAACGCCATGAGAGTCTGCTCAAGTTCTTCCTCTGGATTTTTTGCACCGTCTTCGTGAAGAAAAAAACGTTCGTCATCAACCAAGCTGACTTCGCCTCGCCCCCACGTTGGTGCGTAGAACAGAATTTTCTTCCACTGCTGTGTGTAGGCGGTAGCCTGAATTTCACGGGTGGTGACCTGACTCAGCCTTCTTGTTTGTGCATAGACGGGCAGGCACAGAGAAACGGCAAACACCGCGCCCAAGAGCCGTGCGAGATTGGAAATCCACATCTTTTTTCCCAACGGATAAGGTTTGCAACAGCTTATCAGGCGGGCAGTCGTTTTGTCTTCTTACGCTGCCATTCGCGGTTTGGCAGGCGATTTCCTGACGGAGATGATTTACTCGGGAAACTTTTTCGCTCCACAACAGGGCGCAATTTTATTTCAAGCAACCATCCGCGGCTTTTTTCAACAAAAAGAAAATTGTGTTCACCGTTGTCAGAAACTTTGAACATGCCTGCCGTGAATGCAGCTGAGTTGCCCGACGCTCCGGTGCTACCATTTGCGCTGATGCGCACCATTTGGGCTTTTGCAAACGCACTCGGTTCCGTTTCCAATGTCACGCTCAGTGTTTTGCCTTTGAGGATCACGGACTGACTGCCATCCAATTGTACGAGCATCTCACGTGTGGAGGCCTCAAAGTTCCGGTCAGGCGACTTTAGCCTTGCGCTGGCGATGAATTTGTATCCGCCGGCGGCGTCCGCGGCACGCGCCTGAAAATGAAAAAGAACGGTGGGCAGAAGTGAAATTGTGAGGCACTTGAGCTTGATCGAACCAACGAACTTCAGCATAAACGTCGGACCTCGTTCCCGAGTGGGTAGGGGTTTGCTTAATATTGCTTCAAATTAGCTCAGGAGCGCCCGAATGGCAAATTACATCTTCAATATGGTGAACCTGCGGAAGGTCATCAATGGCAAAGAAATCATCAAGGGCATGTACCTTTCGTTTCTGCCAGGGGCCAAAATCGGGGTCATCGGAAACAACGGTGCAGGTAAATCTACATTGCTGCGAATCATGGCGGGAGTTGACACCAACTTCTCCGGCGAGGCCTTCCCAGCCAAGGGAATCCGCGTCGGCTACCTTCCGCAAGAGCCCGAATTGAATACTGAAAAGAACGTTCAGGAGAATATCGAAGAAGCCTTTGCCGAAACCAAAGCCCTTTTGCAGAAGTTCGAAGACCTCAACATGAAGATGTGTGAGCCATTGGACGACGCCGAAATGCAAAAGGTCATCAATGAGGCCGCGCGTGTGCAGGATCAGCTCGATGCCTGCAATGCTTGGGAGCTTGACCGGACCATCGAAATCGCCATGGACGCCCTGCGCTGTCCGCCTGCTGATGCTGAAGTTAAGACACTTTCGGGCGGTGAACGTCGTCGCGTTGCCCTGTGCCGTTTGCTTTTGTCGAAGCCCGACATGCTACTTCTCGACGAGCCGACAAACCATCTTGATGCCGAGTCCGTTCAATGGCTTGAGCGACATCTCAAAGAATTTGCGGGCACAGTTGTGTGCGTCACTCACGATCGCTACTTCCTGGATAACGTGACCGAATGGGTTCTCGAGCTCGACCGCGGAGAGGGCATTCCATGGCACACCAACTACAGCGCTTGGCTGGAGCAGAAAATCAAACGCCTCTCTGAGGAAGAGAAGCAGGAGTCGGTGCGGCAAAAGACACTCAAGCGCGAGCTTGAGTGGGTGCAGATGAGCCCGAAGGCCCGTCAGGCCAAGGCGAAGTGGCGCGTGTCCGCGTATCAACAGATGCTCAACGAATCGAACGAACAGTATGAGACCATCAAAGAAATTC
>JBEDKY010000086.1:0-8297 GCA_041171905.1 Pseudomonadota bacterium | reverse complement strand
AAACACAGTCTATCGTCGGCTTGAGGAGCTGTGTTCCGGGGATGAATGTGGAAGCGATGAGTTCTGGGTTCCTTTTTCGCATTGTGTCTCCTTCAAAAATGCGGGAGACGACGCTGCGTGTGTGTGTGGTTGGGTGCAATTGTATTTCAATTGAATGAAAATTTTCAGGCATTTTGTTGTTATTTTTTATGGGTGAGTGCGTGCAGCGATAGGTTATGCGTTGGAAATCTGACTTGCGAAATTTATGATTTCATTATGCCGCATTTCTTTGATTATTCATCGCAGCGATAAATTTCGCTTTCAAAAATTCTTACTTTTTTTAGGGGAACCGGGAAGAGGAGAGGTGCTTTTTCCTGGGCTTCAAGATCGACGGGGGAGTTGAACTTAAGTGACGCGATGAGCTTAAGGAATTTCAGTTGCATGCCGATAAGAATGTTATTAATATTCTTATGATAGTTAAAAATAATCATTTTTTAATCTCAATCTGAGGTTCTATGTGACTGAATCATTGAAGAAAAATGGAAGACCAAAGGGTGTTGTCGCCGGCTCGACTGTGCTATCAGGACTAACCGGGTCGCAAACCGCTGAAACCGTGCTTCTGTTCATCGCTATCAATGGTTCAGGCTATGCTGCCGAGATCGAGCGCATCACGGAAATGAACAAAACAGCTGTCTTTGCTCAGCTCAGGCGAATGGAGGGTGCGGGCCTTCTCGCGCGCCAGAGCATCGGACGAACGGCGGTTTTCAGCTTCTCTCGACAACCTGTCGCAGCTGCATTTCGTTCCTGGGTGGAGCAAATCGCAGCGCAGTTATCTCCCGACGAGAGACGTCGCTTTTCGGCCCGCCGCAAGCCGCGTTCAAGTGGAAAGAAACTTACCTTCGGTGACAAAACGCCAGAGGAGCGAACTTGAACTCGAGGCTGTGCTTGTTGGAGGCTCTGCTTTCGAGTGGCATTTCCCCTCACTTCATGCGTCTGAAGATCTCGACATTGTCATTCAAGCGACATTGCCCAAGACGCGGGAGTTCGAAACGCTGCTCGTGGAACTTGGCTTTGTGAGAACTGGACGTTGCTGGGCGTCTCCTTCGGTTCAATATACCGTTGAAATTGTGGGCTCAACACTCGCATTGGCACCTGGCGGCGTTGGCGCAGATGTTGTTGTTGTCCAATCCCCTTTTTCGAAAAAAAACTTCACCTTGCTCTCGTCAACGATGATGTGGTGTGATCGTGCTATAGCTTGGGAGGCGCTTCCTTATAGCGAGCGTGATGCGCGGCACACGCTGCTCGCCATCAAACAATTTTCAGAAAAGATTGATTTTGTCCGCGCACGTCAGGTGTTGAGAGCTGCTGGAATATTAAGGCGATTGCGTCAGAGAGTTGCCTCTATTCCTGAGTGGAATGGACATGACGATATATTTAACGAGCGATGAAGTTCGACCTGGATCTATTTTCGCGAGAGTAAACCCTGATCACTTACGTACAGGCTAATCTCTTTGAATCGTCCTCTCAGGTGCTCACCAACGTGCCTAATTTCCACCAATGAGTTCCGCCAAATTTCCTCGATGGGGATCCACTGAATTGCCATGATAGACGCACGCGAGGCAGGGTTGCTTGGCACCTCCGAGGGTCTTTTTTATACCACTATAATATACTAAAAATTCTCAAATCTTTTTTTATGCTAATATCGTGGTATAAAGATGTGAATTGGTATTTTTAGCTATGGGAATAAGCTATAATGAAAGAAAAGCAAGACCCAAGAGCCAGACGACGAACAGCCACCGAACTCCGACAGTCACTCAACCCGATTGCCCTTTTTGTCAGAGAACGCCGCAAGAAACTTGGATACTCCCAAGAAGAGCTTTCTGAGCGCTGCGGAGTGAGTCTCGGTTTTCTGAAGGCACTGGAACTTGGCAAGCAGAGCGTTCGCATGGACAAAGTCAATCAGGTGTTGGCTCTCTTTGGCGCACGACTGGAACCCCACGATGCACCACGGGATGACGAGAAATGAGCAAATACGGCCGCGTTTTTATTCACGGCATTTATGCAGGCGAGTTATCGGAGGACGATGAAGGTACTTTTCGCTTTTCGTACGACGAAAAATATCTCGCAACAAAATATCCCAAGCCAGTAAGCCTAACGCTGCCACTCCGTCGGGAGCCCTACCAGTCACAAACTCTTTTTCCCTTCTTTGATGGCTTAATTCCGGAGGGATGGCTCCTGAACATCGCAACCAAGAATTGGAAAATCAATTCGAACGATCGCATGACACTGCTTTTACGCGTCTGCGGAGACTGCATCGGAGCGGTGCATATCGAGCCTATCGACAAGGAACAAGGCCGATGAACCAGAAGAAATGCCTGACCTGCTGCAGACCAATAGAGATCGGCATCTACCACCCAAAATGTGCGAAGAGACTCTTCGGAAAAAGTGCTCCTTTGGGCGTTGGCATTTCAATGAGAGATATTGAGGAATGGGGCGAAAAAACGATTGAAAGCCACCGAACAGTTCCAGGCGTTCAGCGAAAAATTTCTCTGGGCTGGGAAAAATCGGCAAACTCCGACCACAGAGTAACTATTGTGGGTGCGCTTGGAGGTTCTCACATTCTTAAACCACCGTCGCCCGAGTTTCCCGAAATGCCTGAACTTGAACATATCACCATGCGCCTCGCAGACATTGCCGGCATTGAGACTGCGGCTTGCGGCCTTATTCCAATGAACGACGGCGAACTTGCCTACATTGTGCGACGTTTCGATCGACAAGGAAAAAGCAAAAAGATTGCCGTGGAAGACCTCTGTCAACTTTCCGAACTTCCCACACAGAACAAATACAAAAGCAGCTGCGAAAAGGCGGGAAAAATTGTTCGCAAATACTCGACTAACCCCGGAGACGACGCGCTTAGATACTTTGAGCTCGTTCTTTTCTCTTTTCTTGTCGGAAACAGCGACATGCATCTGAAGAACTACTCCCTTCGAGAGTCGAAGGAGGGGATCATCGGCCTGAGTCCCGCGTACGACCTCCTGGCGACACAACTCTTGCTCGACGACCCTGAGGAGTCGGCACTCACGATCAACGGCAAGAAAGCCAACCTGAATCGACTTGACTTCACCAACTTGGGACGAACATTGCAGATACCAGAAAAAGCCTTGAATAACGCGATAGAACGTCAGATAAAACTGCATGTCATTTGGCAAACCGAAGTGCGGACAAGCTTCTTATCTGAGAAAATGAAAAATCAATTTTGTCAGCTTATCGAAGGTCGTATCCTGAGAATGGCTATCCAGTCTTGATCGAAAATTTCCAAGATTTCTGAAGAGGAGCTCCAGAGTTGTCTGAAATAAATGAGTACTGTCGGCGCTTGGGGCTTTCAACGGTAAAAGTCAGCGAGCTCACAATCTCCCCAAAAACGGCCGTGAGGGATCTCCTTCTGGCCGTATTGCTCGAGCTCGGACGGCCGGTGACAATCGTAGAAGCTGCGAATTTTCTGGAACATCACGGATTTGGTGATTCTGGTCAACTGATGGCAAGTTTGCAAAAGGCGCGCCCGGGAGCTGCTCCGTTTGTCCGAGATGGTGAATTCTATGCTCTGGACACCAATGATAGAGACCTCTGGTATATGGGGCGTCGGTTGGGCTTGAAGATTCCGTTTGACCGAGATCTCATCAAAAGGGATTCCAATTTGCAAATTGGAATGTCCTTTCCCGCGCAAGGAGAAGGACGCTGCATTGCATATGTATTTCCCGAAATCGAACCAAAAATACTCTGCCTGATCAATGAATCAAGCAGAGATATTCGCAGTTATCATCTTCCGGAATCACTTGCCGCTGGTATTGAAGCAATCAAACAATTTTCCACGGTGGTTGGTCTCAATCCGAAACACATTCTTGCCTCTTTGGGATTTGCCTGGGAGGGCTTTTCACTTGTTGACCTCAGTCAGCATGCAAAGAGCAAGACGATCAACAAATCGGGAAGGAAAATAAAGATAACAACCGATCTCCTAATCACTTCGTCCTGTGGAATCTCTCGTCCCTTTGGCGATTCAGAAAAGATGCATGAATACATTAAGAACGGGCAAACTTCGAAGTTGAAGGCTCGGGCAGAAGCGAACGCGAAATCTCTCTTTTGGTTCCACCACTATGCACGTCTTCATGGCCACGCGTTTCTGCGTTGGGGATTTCTTCAGGAAGACGTTGAGACCCGCTTTGTCTCTTGGAGCAATCGTTCTCTCAGGTCGGTCATATATTCCGCGATCGAACAAAAACTCGCACTTGAGGTTGTGCGCGGATCCGCTCCGGGTTGGGAAAATCCCTGGGCCAGAGCGATTAAAGTTTTGCCCGTGAGGGATAGGGAATACTTTTTCGATTTGATCACGGAGAGCGGAGAATCTGTTCCCATCGAGCAAATTCAATTGGCGCGGGTTGTTGACCGGTGAGTTTTTTTGAAGATCGAGATTTCAGGGTCATTACATGCGACCCGACGGAGGTAAGGTAGATGATTGGCCGTAATGCACTTTGTCCATGTGGATCTGGTGATAAAGTTAAACGCTGTTGTGGTGTTGAGAAGGCTCAATTGATGGTCGATAAAAATTCTCCGATGCCCGTGGGATTGGCTCGTGTCGTCCTGGGTCGTCATTTCTCTCCGTTGAAAGAGAAGCTTGAAAAGTTCCAAATTAGACGCGTGGGCCGCCACGGATTTGCCCAAGCCGCTGATTATTTTTCCACTCTGTTTGCGATTGAGATAGAAGAAGTCTCCGAATATTTTGATGTTTTTGATTTTTATTTTTATTTCACGTATCGCCGTCCAATCAGCAACCGTGACTCGCACATTAGAGATATGAATCTAGAGCCAACAGCGGCCGAGGCATTTTTGGCAATCTCAGGCTCAGGTCTCGTGCCTGCAGAGTTAGAAATTCTGAAAGCTCAAATCGATTCCGTTTTGTCGTTTTGGGAAGTTGTCGGAATCAGCGGTAATACTCATGTTGAACTGATTGACCTCATTACAAGGAGGCAAGTGACAATTGAAGATCACGGACTCGCTGCGTCGTGTTTTGTGGGTGGTATTTGCCTTGCGGCAGTTATGCATTTTCGGGGCGAATATCATTTTGCCTTCTGTGCGCGGGTTGGTCTCCCCCCTGAATTCAAGATTCCTCTCTTTGAGATTCTTGAGGACTGTTTGGGTAGAGGCTTTTTTGATGATGAGCCCATAGACGCGGAGTCAATGGAATATCTCGTTGATGATTTGATTTTTGCCTATGTTGAACTCGCAGACCACGTCTTACATCCGAGGCCGCCGCAGCTGTGTAACACAGATGGGGATCCTCTGGAAATTGGTGAGATGACCTTCAAGACAGAGGTTTCCGTTGCGGAAGCCGTTGATGCATTGAAATGTTTGAATCCGGAGCGGCAGGTTGATGGTTCTGCCGACAAAGGTCCAGTGCGTATAAGTTGGATGCGTGAGTCCAAGAATCGGTCTTCCGGAACAGAGTATGTTGTTGTGGCAACCTTTCGAGTTTCCGAGGGGACGATTGTCGCTGAAGTCAATTCTCGAAAGCGCGCGAAGTCTGCCAAAGATAAGTTGAAGGAGATTTTTGGTTCAAAGTGCAAATATGTGAAGGCGAAGTATTCAGCCCAGGGAGAGATGATGATGAATAAATTTGACCTGGGAAGTGGCAAGGACGCGACTTCGAATCTAAATGGAGGTCTTGAGAATCTGCCACCAGAAGCTCGGGCGCAGGTCATGGACAGCGTACGCAACCTTATGGAAAAGAAGAGCATTGAGTGGATTGACACGCCCATCCCAATGCTCGGCAACAAAACACCCCGCGATGCTGCGCGAAATCCACGGGATGCTGAAAAACTTGAAGCACTCTTGTCGAGTTTTGAAATTGCTCAGCGTGCTCAGGAGAAGAGCAGTGGCGGTCAGATAGTGGGAATGAACATTGAGCTGATTCGTTCTCTTTTATTGCTGGATGGAAAGAAAAATTAGGACAAAATCATGAATCTTCAATTGAAATCGGATCATCTGTGCATCCATTATTTCCCGCAACGCATTGAGTTTCACCGAAACGGTACAAAACTTTTCGAAGCTAGCCCTTATCTTTGCGAGAATCCTGAATGCAAAATCCTGCACGCTCTTATTTTGCCTACAAATGAAGAAGATGCTGAGATTACTTTTTTGGTGGAATCGAAGTCCGTCGGCTTTGAGAATTGCTCCAACGAATTTGTCGCCAGAGTTTCGGCTCAGCTCACCGAACTCGATTGGTCTGTGATTGAAAGGTATGTTCGAGATTTGCGAAACCCAGACCAATGTCCTTATTCAGATGAGCAGGTATTTGGAATACTGCACAATGGTCCCAAGCGTTCTGTGATTGGTTATCACGACGTTTTTCCTTTATCGAACATTGTTCGTTCAGATGAGGTCGCAGAATTCACTGATGAGCATTTGCTGAGCCGATCATTCGTTTTGGATAATTATTGTGTCAATCCGAAGTGCGACTGTCGTGGTGTTCATCTGCTGTGGTATCTGTCTGACAGTCATGTTTTAACTGACTTGAGTCGTAAGATTAAAATTTATTTGGATCTTCGTTCTCAGAATTTGGAAGTCGAAGGAGTTGGCGAACACTGGGATGCCGACATCACTCCCGACAAGTTGTTGGAGAGTTTAAAATCGGCGCCTGTGGATTTGATGGCACGGTTTGAGGAACGGAGGCAGCTGTTGCGGAAGAAAGTTGCAACAATAGACGCTCAACGGAAGCCACTCGGTGCAATCGCAGTGCAGACAGTTGGCCGCAGGTGGGGACGCAATGAAAAGTGCTTTTGTGGCAGCGGCAAAAAATATAAGCACTGCTGCTTTTAGCGCAGTTCAAGTGTTTTGCTTAACTCAGCTAAAACCAGCGCTTTAAAATGGTCCGCTTGATCGGGAGTCCGTGTGAGAACTGCTATGTTCGCATCGCCTGGCTCGCTGAGCTTGGAAACTTCGACTAGTGCAACGACGCGCCCATCCGAATAAATCAAGTAATCGCCCAGTTGTGCAGTATTGAGTTTTTTGCCGTCCGCTTTTAGAAACAGATGCGATGTTTCGACGAGTTCGGGAGTGATTTTTATTGCATGGGTCCCCGTGAGTGGGATGCGAGTCGATAACGTGAGTAGAAATGGGTCGGACGTTAAACTCTCGGGAGTTGCAACCACGAGATCTATTTTTTGCTCACCAATCATACTTTTTAGAGCAACAAGAAAATCAGTTTCGCTTCTCAGAATATCGAGGCGTTTTTGATCGGATTCAGTGATGATCAAGAGATCTATATCGCCTCCACGTTTGCTGTCATCGACACGACTGCCAAAGAGCCAAACAGAAACTTCTGGACCAAACGTTTGCGCGGCCGTTTTTCGAATTGCATCAATTGCGAATTCACTGAGTCTCATCGGGAAAGAATATCTTTGATTGTTAACAATGTAGAGGCGCGAAGACGCACTTCTTCAAAAAGAATCTGAAGACGAGAATCTTCATATTCGTGTGCCATCCGGTTTCTCATTTCTCGGATTTTCATCCAAGGTTCAATGGAATCGATGAGTCCGTGTTTATGCGCTGCGTTGAGAAAGTCTCGGAAGGATCCAGAAAATCCGGGGTCACGGGTCATTATCCACGTGCGCATATAACGCTGTAAAAATATCTCCGAAACTCTTGAGAATCGTGAAGTGAATCCCTCCCAATCGGAGAGCTCTTGCTCGGACAGGTTTGCAATATCGGTGGAAAGATTTGCAGTTTTTTGTGCGGAGTACTCAAGGTGTTTGAGAGCTCGTTCCAGCTTTTTGCGAAGATCTTCGAGAAGATTGTTGTATGGCTGGGTCATTGGCTTTTGTTTCTCCTCGGAGATGGGGCTGGAGGCTGATTTTCATTAGGTCTGTGAGAATTTTCTCCTCACATATTTTATTGCTTAATCAACTTCATCAAATACTTCCCATACTGTGAATTCTTCATTCCCCGAGCCGTTTCTTCCACCTTTTCCGCTGTAATCCACCCCTTGTGAAATGCGATTTCCTCGGGGCAGCAGATCTTCAGGCCTTGGCGGTTTTCCACTGTCTCAATGAAGGTTGAGGCCTGCAGCAGGCTCTCGTGCGTGCCCATGTCGAGCCAGGCAATCCCGCGGCCGAGCACTTCCACATGCAGGCGTTCGCGCTTGAGGTACTCTTTGTTCACATCGGTGATTTCGAGTTCGCCGCGTGCGCTGGGTTTGAGGTTCTTGGCGATCTGGAGAACGTCGTTGTCGTAGAAGTAGAGCCCTGGCACAGCGTAGTTGCTTTTGG
>JBEDKY010000085.1:0-3730 GCA_041171905.1 Pseudomonadota bacterium | reverse complement strand
ACACTGCTGGACAAAATTTGGGAGAAAGCCACTGTACTTCCGGAGAGTGCCGAGCATCCCGCGGTGATTTTTGTTGACCTGCATGTGTTGCATGAGGTGACTTCGAGTCAGGCCTTCGCAGCATTGCAAAAGCGCGGACTGCCGGTGCTTCACCCTGAACGGACGCTGGCTCTCACAGATCACGCTGTCCCCACGGCATCGCCGGACTCGCACGGACGTTGGCCATTTGCCGATGAACAGACCCGTCACGCGGTCGAGATTCTGCAACGGAACTGTCAGGCAAACGGCATCAAATGTTTTGCTTTGAATGACGACCGGCAGGGAATCGTTCATGCGGTTGTTCCCGAACTGGGACTCACGTGGCCCGCGACAGTGATTACCTGTGGCGACAGCCATACCAGCACACAGGGCGCCTATGGTGCTTTAGCATTTGGAATAGGCAGCAGCGAGGTGGCCGCAGTGCTTGCGACACAAACACTGCTGATGAAAAAGCCGCGTGCCTTGCGTGTCGAACTGACCGGCAATCATAAGCCGCTGGGTGTTACTGCAAAGGACATCGCTCTGGCAGTGCTTGCCAAAATCGGAGTCGGTGGTGCGCAGGGCGGAGTGATTGAATTTTGCGGCAATGCCATTTCCCTGCTCTCGATGGATGAACGCATGACGCTCTGCAATCAGAGTGTCGAGGCCGGTGCACGCACCGGACTGATTGCCCCCGATGCAATCACGTTTGCAGATCTGCAGCAGCGCGCAGGTGTTCCTGTCGGCACGGAGTTTGAAGCCCTCTGCGCACAATGGAGCGCATTTAAGTCCGATGAAGGCGCTGCCTTTGAGAAAACATGGACCATCAACATCGAAACATTATCGCCGCGTGCGACGTATGGAACACTTCCAGCGCTCTCGATTGCTTTGCACGAGAATATCCCCGCGCATCCGCCTGCGGGTTGCGGTGAACAGCAGTGGCGTTCCGGACTTGAATATATGGCCATGGTGGCGGGCAAGCCGTTGCGCGGAACGCGCGTTCAGCATGTGTTTGTTGGCAGCTGTACGAATGGCCGGCTGAGTGATTTGCGTTTGGCTGCAGAACTCCTGCGTGGCAAGAAGATTTCGCCTGACGTTAAAATGTGGGTTGTACCTGCCAGCCGTGCAGTCAAACGTGCCGCTGAGGCAGAAGGACTCGACGAGGTATTTAAATCGGCGGGTGCGCTCTGGCGCGAATCCGGTTGCTCGCTGTGTGTTGCCATGAACGGCGATTTTATTCCGCCGGGTGAGGTGTGCGTGAGCACGAGCAACCGCAATTTTGCACACCGGCAGGGACCTTCGAGCAGAACGATTCTCGTCAGTCCGCTCACAGCTGCGGCAACCGCGCTCACAGGGAAGCTCACCGATCCGCGGGAGGTGCTCTGATGAGCCAGCAAGGTTGGTCCCACTGGACGGGCCGTGCGGTTGTCCTTGCGCAGGACAACATCGACACAGATCAAATTTACCCCGGCCGTTTTCTTGCACTGACAAACCGTGCCGAAATGTCTCCTGCATTTTTTGCGGACTGGCGATTTGATGTCGATGGCATTCCGCGTGCGGACGCCCCTTTTGAAAAAGGGCAGAGCGTGATTGTCGCCGGCGAAAATTTTGGCTGCGGATCGTCGCGTGAGCATGCCGTCTGGGTGATGCAGGATTTTGGAATTCGAGCCGTTCTGGCGCGTTCCTTTGCGCCTATCTTCAAGCAGAACGCAATCGCAAACGGAATCGCCCCTGTGCAGATCCCTACCGACGTTTGGCAGGAACTGACCGAAGACCCGACCGCGCGATTTGAAATCACAGTTGACCTGCTTGCAGGTCAGGCGCTTGCATTTTCAACGCAGCCCCTCGTTTTGAAACTCTTTCAATTCTCGCTCGACCCGTTCGATGTGCATTGCCTGCGCAACGGCGTCGATCCGCTTGGCTTTTTGCTGTCGTCTGTCGATCAGCAAAAGGCATTTCTGCAAAACAAAACCGATCTTCATTCATTACAAGTCTATTTTTCCAAGGGAGAATCAACGTGACCACCGCTGCACAAGGAAATCAACCGATGAACAACAACACTAACATCAGCCTTCCCAAACCCGCTCCGCTGCGCGCTAATCCGCGTACGTCGATTGGCCGGCTGCATGTCGAGAGCGAACAGTCACTTTATTCTGTGGTCGAGTTTGCCAAGGCTCCCTTTCAGATTGCCAACTTCATCGGCGGCGATCGCGGCGAAACACAAATTCTTTCTCAAGACGCGGCAACCGGTGAGTCCACGCAGCGTGTGACCATCAAAAAAGGCTGGCAGGCGCCCATTGGCCACTTCGACACCGACATCGAAATTTTTGTGCTGTCGGGTGAACTCAAACAGGGCGGATTCAAGTTGCGCAATCTTTCCTACACCTACCTTCCGGCTGGTCTTGCCACCGGGCCCTGGGAAGCGTCGGAAGAGACTGTCCTGCTGTTCATGCCCGACCGCAAACCGAATTACCTGACAGCACCCTATGCTGAACTGGAACAGATTCCTGAGAATTCCGCTTATCATTTGAACACGCAGATGAACGATCGGATGGTCGACTATATTCCATGCAAAGAAATCAATTCGATGAACTGGGAGCAGACCACATTCCTGCCGGCCGGTTCTGCACGCAAGAGCCTGTTCAAGTGTCCGCGCACGGGTCGTGCGACGTGGATTTTGGGTCTGGTGCCGATGTGGATCGAAGGCAACTTCTTTGCGGGTCATCCGACTGCCGAGGAAGCATATTTGATTCGCGGCGACGTGCAGGGTCACTGGAGCATGCAGGATGATCCGTTCAATCGTCGTTACTCAGCAATGCGCGATAATGGTTACTACTGGCGTCCGGCGCACATCGCGCACGGGCCGTTTTGGTCGGAGAGCGGCGCACTGTGCCTTTTCCGCACCAAGGATCGTCTCGATTGTCACTGGGCTCTCCACAATCCCGACATCACCCAACGCTGAGCAAAGGACACATTTATGAATCAGAAAATCTCTTCATATGGCTGGTTGATGGTAGCGTGCGGATTTCTGATTCTGCTTGTGACCAACGGAATGACACTCACGGGCATCACCGTCTTTGACAATCTCTTGCTCACTGAATTCGGCTGGAAGCGGGGTGCGCTGAAATTGCGCGACCTCATCACCTTTGCCGGTGCCGGACTAATAGCACCCCTGTTTGGATACTTTGCCGACAAAGGGCACATCAAAAATTGTCTTTTGCTGGGCTGCGGTTTTTTGGCCGCAGGCCTGATTGTTTATTCAAAGGTTGAGTCGCTGGCCGGCGTTTACCTCGCGCACGCTCTTTTTGGATTGTCGCTGGCTTCTGCCGGTATCGTCAGTGTTGTGTTTTTGGTGTCGACGCAGGTTCCTGTTTCGCGCCGTGGTCTTGCTCTCGGGCTTGCGTTGGTTGGTTCGAGTCTGGGAAACACCGTGTTTCCGCAGTTGAGTCTCAACCTGCTCAAAAGCATGGACTGGCGCTCTGCGTTTTTGAATCTGAGTCTTGTTCCTGCGCTGCTCGCGGTGGCGGTTGTGTTCACCGTGCGAAGAAGAACGCTGCGTCCGCCGCAAGCGGCTGTTGCAACTTTTGAGCGTGATTCAGGCGCTGAGGTTTCCAACTCCGAAGCTGGCGTTGCCGCTCCAGTGAAGCCCTTCTCGACGATCTTGCTAAGCAGTGCATTCTGGAAAATCGGCATCATTGCGATGCTGACGTTC
>JBEDKY010000084.1:0-8918 GCA_041171905.1 Pseudomonadota bacterium | reverse complement strand
GAAGTCAAGCCCGCCTGCGGCAATGGTACTGCAGTTTTAACTGTGGGAGAGTAGCTCGGTGCAGCCTTTTTATTCCGAATCCCCGAGGGAGAAATCCTTCGGGGATTTTTTTTGTTCTGAGATCGTTGCGAGCAGTTAGACTATTTAAGGAGCTTGCCGGAGATGTTGCGTCAAATTTACTTGTTCGCTCTGCTCATTGCGGCGGGTTATATGAGTGATGTCTCAGCGGCAAATCTCAGTACTTCTTTCGGGTATTCCAGAAGTTTGCAGTCTTTATCAGTGGGAACTCACATTAATGAAGCCAACGTAAGTGATCGGTTGAAAATTGGATACGGCGCCCGCGCGACTTTTTTCCACTCTGGGACAGTAACTTTTTCGACTGCATCGGCATCAGAAATCAACAGGAAGAGAATTGAAGTCGTTCAGGCAGACCGTGTTTCGATTTTGTCGACAAGTGCAATGGGGTTTGCAGAAGTTGAACTGGACGGGAGCTACTTTCTGACCGCAAGTATTGATGCATTGTGATTTTCGCTGGGTCCTGCGACTCAATTGTCGTCTGCTGATAAAAAATCTATCGCAAAACCGAGTCCGCTGAACGTACTCGTTTTTGACAAATACGACCTCGGCAGTTTGAATTCATTTTTTATGTTGGCTCGAAGGCTAGAAAATAAACGAACAGTTTCGATTGGACTTGCCCATCAATTTATTGAGTACACCGCAGACAATTCTTTTGTTTTTCAGAGTCGTCGTTTTCGTCTTAAAAATGACGCGCTGGTGGTTTCTCTTTCGTGGTCAGAAATTTACTGAGAACAGAAGTCCGCGAGACGGTCAAAGCTCCAGTTTGCAAGCTCATCATGGAGCATAATTTGAATATTTGCAGTTGGGTCGAAGCATTCAATGATGCGTGAAGGCGAGCTTCCTGATTTTCAATCGTGCGGGCAAAAACGAGGAGCGCATCGGGCGAGCCCGCATTTGTCACTCGCAATGTCCGGTAGTTCCGACCAACATCCTAAAATATCTCAAATTCAAAACATTCCTTAAAACATGTGCATCTTAGCAACGTCCGCACACGCAAATCGCGGCTTTGCAAATTTTCAGTAAAAACTCTTCAATAATCACGGTTGCTTCGCATCTCGCGTGTCGCGCGCAGAGGAAAGTTCTTGCGGACCGAAGCAATTATTCTTACCAGCCAGTCAATCTCAGCGAGTCGGTTTAAATATGTCCTTGGAGGTGTTGCTATGTTCGGTTTCACCCGCACGTCAGTTGTGCTTTCTTTCTCCCTGCTCTCAGTTGCGCTTGTTTCCTGTGGTTCCAAACGATCCCCAGAATCAGAAACCAAAACCGTGGTTGGCCGTGGTGGTGCGCTGTTTGACAAGCGTGTGCAGGTCATCAACGCGCTTCCAAATTTGCTTGAGGGAACAACCTGCCTTTACATTTCCCAGTATGAGAGATCTAAAGCTCCAGTGTTTTCTGGCAAGCAAGCCTTGTCCTCCGAGCAACAAGAGTTTTTGAGGCAGGCTGAGCGCGATGCGCGGCCCGTGACCAGTTATCCCGTATCGATGGCCGAACTCGACAGGGGGTTGGCACAAAAAGATGTTGAACGCCGCATGCGTGGAATTCTGTTGATTCCTACTGGAATCTTCTCTGCGTATTTTGGGTTTGGGATACTTGCAGTTGCCGCTGAGTGGTCGGGTCTTGGTCTTGGCATTTTCGCAAATGCACTCGCCTATCCATATCTACTTGCTGGAGTCGGTGGAATTGGCTTGATCAATCAAGCGACACGTGACCTCAACTCAAAAAACAATGGACTGCGGGTTGTCGACGCGACTGCGAATTCTTCTTCAGCTCCTTCGAGTGCGAACTTGGGAGTGACGCTTGCGTATATAAACGTTGCGAAATCATTGCCAGCAGCGTCAAATCAATCATGTCCCAGCAATTTGACGTCGGAGTCACTGCAGCCATATTTCCACTCAATGCAGGAACAATACAATGCGCTGTCTGAATCTGAACGCAGTGCCCGCGCGAACGATGCACTGGCAGGACTTATAAATTCCGAGGGATGCCATTTCTCTGCCAGTGTCGGCGATGAAAAGCTGGTCTATCAGGCGATCCCGATGGGAGCAGATTCAAGTTCCGTGCGCTTGCAGACTTTCCAACTCAAACCCAGCACAGGTATGCAGCTGATCTCGGATGAGGAATTGAGTCTGCAGATGAAGTCGGATGCAAAAGCCGGCAGCAAGTATATCGTTGACAACGAGCGCGGCTCGATAGCCATCTGGTTGTCCTCAGAAAGTAACGGCAAGCCGGTTGCAGCCAAGTTGGCACATAAACTCCCTTCGGGAGAGTATGTGGGCAACCAGACACACATCGAGGGTTCGTGCAAACTCTAAAGTAGCGCTTGATTCGAACTGAAATGACGGCTGTGTAAGCGAATTACATGTTCGCTTACACAGCCGTCTCGTTCATGCATAAGGTTAGGATGGGTCAGCCAGAATTTTTGTTTCGTAATTTTTCCTCTATACGACGGATTTGAGTTTGCGCGAACTTTTCAATCGAAACTCCAGTAGCGAACGAAGCGATTGCGACAAGGTAGACACTGTATTCGTGTTCAGAAAGCAGTCCTAGGGACAGTCCGCCAAGACCTGAAACGAACATCAAAACAACCATCCACGGGCGGGTTCTTTTGATATCCTGTTCGAGCAGACGATCATGAAGGTCAACGATATTTTTGAATTTGCTCATGCAATCTCGCTTTTTTGATATCGAATGTTTTCGTTCCGTTTGGGGCCGAATCAGCCATGTACGCACTGACATCCAGCAGGCATCAGATTCATGAGGCTCGGAAACATTGTCGGTGACATCCTTTCGAGTCAATAGGTAAGCAAAGCATTCTACGTGGGTAGTTGGTAGAAAACTCCTTTTTGCACTGATCTTTTAATAGAACGGTTTTCCTTTGTGTGCCTGATGCTTGCCACCGACATTGCGGAGCGGTGTGAAATTTTCAATATTGGCGGTAAAGTCAGTTCTTGCGCAAAAATTTACAGGTTCATAGGACAGAAAGTGCGAACTGTGATTTCGCTGCGTCAAATTTTTCAGAGCGTTTTCAAAAACGCGATAAGCATTAATTTCTCTGGTAAAGTAAAATTCATGCAAAGTTCTCCGTGCGGACTTTCGCTCCTCAGACGTTGTCGATTGAGGCAGAAGAGGTCATCGAGATTTTCAATTGAGCCGTCAATCATGAGATCCTGTCTGCTCCAGATACCTGAAAGTCTTCTGCTACGGATGCCCCTGGGCTGCGGTCTGAGTTCAGCTTTCAGTTGTTCGCTCAGTGAGTCGACTAACTTTGCGATTGGAGTTGTCGCGACGTAGTTTTCGCGAGGATTTTCGAGTGAGGGATGAGTTCCTACAGCTGCTGAACTGTAGAGTCGGGTGGATTCCCCAGCGACGCCGTCGTGACAGGATTTGCAATTTTCCGCAAAGAGCGTTCCGCCCAATTTTGCAAATTTCAACGAGACGGTCTCAAGAGATTTTGGAGCCTTCAATTGTCTGAGGAAGGATACGAGCGGGTTTACATGTCGCGGCCTTACTAATGCCAAATCTTGATATGAGTATATGAAAGCGGAAGAAATAAATTTCTCCAGCGAGGCGTATTTGGTGGTCTGTCCAATCGGGGCGACCTTTCCAGATTGAAATTCTGCCTCGTGACCGCTGATTCCCCATAACTGCGGTATCGATAGGTTTGGTACGTTTTCAACTTGAATGGTGAGCATAGGTGCACCAGGGTTGAAGACTCCTCTCCGTCCGTTCATCCATGATCTTAAATCCCGTTCGGGTGGCATGACGACAAATTGCGCGTCGGGCAGCCCTTTGGGTCCGATGCCGATCCAGCGTAAGAAAGTTGAATACTTGAAGACGATGTTTGACCAGTCGATCCCGCGTTCTCCGTTGCCAATCCTTCGCCTTTCGCTGCGCTCGAGTTCCTCGTAATAGCCTTTGACTTCGCCAGGAAGGTTATCACGGTCTTTTTTGTGCATCGCAGCAAACAATGGGTAATATGACATGAGATTGAATTCGCTCAGATGCAATTTTGTATTCGGTGCACCTATCGCATATCGTCCGTCTGGAAGTTGGCCGACATGACAGGCTGCGCAAGTGACATTCACTGACGGCATGCCGGTGTAGCGCGTTGTTGAGCGCGCGATGCCCAGTGGTCGTCCGGAGGAGTCTGATGGATTTGCCAGGAATCCAAGATTTGAAAAATTTGCTCCGACACGCTGGGGCCACGAACGCTCCATGGCATCAAGCAATATTTCGGGAAGCGGCATCTTTCCAGATGTCTCCCAGCCAATAAACATCCACTTTCCACACAACACTTCCAACTCGTATAGTTTCTGAGGGTCGGCGGATGAGAGTGGTTTGTCATCCTCGTCAAGAAGCTTCCAATATTCCGGGCAAGCTGCTTGTGTTTTTTCGTATTGTAAAATTTCTTCCAGGGTTGCGCCTGTATCGTGTGTGATGTTTGTCTGTGCAGATTTGCGTGATGCCAATGAGCTTGCGCTGTTGTGGCCACAGGCCGCAAAAACAAGAGCAGAAATCACAGGTGCGGCGTGTTTGAGCATCAATTTCAGCATGTCAACCTCCTGAATTTTAAGGCTGCCGCAATTTGTGACGGGAATCTATCTCAGGTTAGTTCGCGAATTTGACGTTGGATGGTTGATGACTTTCAAACTTTGATTTGTCATTGGGTTGAGCAAGATGACTGGTTTGGATTTTTGACGGTTGAGATATTCGACTTGTTCAAAGAGAACTCATTCTTGTGATGTATCATTCCTAATTGACTTCTGTGAGGAGATACAAAAATGAAGATTCATTCATCGGTTGTGAGTGTGCTAGCTTTGGGTTTCGTACTGACCAGCTGCATACAGCGCAGTCACAACGACTCTGAGTTGAGCCCGTCCGAAGCTCCTGTACAGTCGTTGACCGGTAATCCGGAAACTTACTTTCCAAAGACCCGCTTTCATTTGATCACACCGACCGGGGCTAAGATTTTCGCTGCAATGAAGGAGTGGGAAAAAGGTCAGCTGAGCAAGGCAGACTATTTTGCACAGCCTGCAATGTGCGCCACCAATGCGTCGCGTGTCCTGGAAATGGCAGGCGTCACCGGTTACAGTTCGCCGCTCTTGATAGACATGGTGAACGGGGTCAAAAAGCGCGGCGGTATTGTCATCCAGCTTCCCAAGGATTCGAGAGCGATTGCTGCCAAAATCAAGAACGTCTTTGGCGGGCGCATACCTGTCGGGTCATTCGTGAGTGGATGTCTGAGGGCTGACTGCTCGGGGCAGGCTGGCGACGGCCACATCGCACTGGTCGGTGATATCGATGATTCGGGATATATCAAGATTTATCACAACAACTGGTATCGTCCCGATAATGATCCGCAGAAAATGTGGCGGAACTACATGATTCCGATGGATTGGTACAACAAGGGATACCGCCGATTGTGGATGCCGACACCGTGGATTTACCTCAAAAGAGACGCTGCAGGCGCGCCGGAAAACGTGCTTGTTAAAATTCCCCAGATCGATGATCTTGACCCGACAAACTACTTCGTGACTCTCTCCATTCCTGTGGAGCTCATCAGGGAAGTTAAGGCAAATCAGGGGAAAATCACCGATGGGAAGGGCGATGTAAAACCATTTTTGATTTCTGGCGGTGACGCGGTGAGTGAGCCTCCGCAACTTGCTGACTGCAACAAGGTTGAGATTCTCGATAAAAAGGATCCCGCGGGGGTCAACTTGCGTTCGGCACCGGCTGGTGCGATCAAGTGCAAAGTCGCAAATGGAACGATGGCTGAGCGCATCGGCACCGAAGGTCAGTGGATAAAAGTGCGTGCAGCATGCGAAGGCACAGGCGGGCAGCAGGAGGGTTTTGTCTACTCATTTTTGACAGTTCCTGCCTGCAAGATGGAAAGATAATAGGGCGAGGCTATTTCGGTGAGTTTGTCTGCGGCGTTGAGCGGAAGGACTGCCCGGCTATCGGTTGGGCTATTAACAATGGCCGAGCATTGCTTATCTCTCTATGCTGCCTGCTGCGAGGCAGGCAGAGGCATTCCGCCAAGTATCGAATTCTGATACGAGGCTGGTCTTCATGAGCTGGGTAAGCCGTTGTGAAAAAGGAACATTAGCCGGCTGCCATTTTTCTAAAGTTTTAATATCCTTGACCTAATTATTATCGTCCCGCGACTTCAGCCGTCGGCGGCGACTTTCTCCATTGCTGACTTGCATCGTCCGCTTCAGGCTGTTATCCACCCAACTCCGCGAAAGAGCCTGCCCAATGATGGCGGGACTTAAAAAGCGACCGAAGGGGGGTGAATGATATGCCAGTTGTCAAACTGAAAGAAGGCGAAGCGTTTGAAAGCGCTATGCGTCGTTTCAAGAAGCAGTGCGAAAAAGCAGGCATCCTTTCCGAGGTACGTAAGCGTGAGCATTACGAGAAGCCTTCGGTCAAGATCAAGCGTAAACGTATGGCTGCGCGCAAGCGCGCTCTCAAGAAGCTGAAGAAGCTCGGAACTTAATAGTTTCAGCGAAGCAGCGAACTGAATTGAGGAGGACCTTGCGTCCTCCTTTTTCTTTATCTAGCAATTGAAGCATGAATCAGAACCCTGCGAGCGGCAGAATCCGCGAATCATCGATTGAAGCTCTACGCGAGCGGATCAACCTTATTGAGGTTGTTTCGCAGACTGTGAGTTTGCGAAAGAGTGGCTCGCGCTACATGGGCAAATGCCCCTTTCATGAGGATTCATCTCCCTCGTTTCTGGTTGATGACAAGCATTATCATTGTTTCGGATGCAAGGCGCATGGTGATGCGATTTCCTTTGAAATCGGTCGCACAGGATGCACCTTCCCCGAGGCAGTTGAAACGCTGGCAAGACGATTTAATTTTACACTTGAGTATGAATCCTCGGGTCAGGAATCCGAGAAGGATCGCCAGCTTCGTGAACAGAGAAAATCAGTCGCACATATAATGGGTGAGGTGACCCGCGCCTATGCCCAGTATCTATGGACTTCTGAAGGAAAAGTTGCCCTGCAATATCTTCTGCAGCGGGGGTTTACGGAGAACAGCATCCGCGACTGGGAGATTGGCCTCGCACCGCAAAACAGCGTGTTGCTTCGAATGTCTGAAAAGCGTGGTTGGAACAAATCCGATCTGATTGATGCTGGGCTTCTCCGCCAACGTGAAAATGCCAACGAGTTTTATGATTTTTTTCGCGATAGAATCATGATTCCCATACGTGACGACAAGGGAATGCCGGTCGCTTTTGGCGGCCGGGTTTTTCGCGAAAACGCGACGGGCAAAAGCGCCGGACCGAAATACCTCAATTCTCCCGAGACTCCGCTTTTTCAAAAATCCCGAACGCTGTTCAACTTTAATCGTGCAAGAAGCGCGATTGTGCAGGCTGGCCACGTCATTGTGGTGGAAGGCTACATGGACTGTCTCGCGATAGCGCGTGCGGGCATTCATAATGTTGTCGCTGTTCTGGGAACTGCTCTGACTGCTGATCACTTGCGAAAACTCGCGCGTGTCGCAAAGCAGGTTGTGCTTTGCTTCGACAGTGACAACGCAGGTCGTGAGGCTGCCCGCAGGGCTTTTGAAACTGGATTTCCGCTGAACCTCCTCGAGCTACAGTTTGTCTCCGTTCCAAGCGGAAAAGATCCCGATGACTACATCCGTGAGCATGGTCCGGAGGGGTTTGCCACGCTAATCTCGCGCGCGGTTCCCCTCGCAAGTTGGGTTTGCGATTGGTACATGTCGCAAAGCACAACGCGTGAATCTCAATTGCGGCGCATCAAGAATGATTTTGTACCCGTGGTGATGAAAAATCCCGATCCGGCCGTGCGGGAAATTACGCTCGAAATGGCAACAGTTGCGCTGGGGCTTTCCAAAATCAGTTCTCTGACAACGGGAGCTGGCCCGGTCGCAGCAGGAAAAAACTCTCGTTTCACCGAATCGCAAAGCGGTCTCCGTCCACAAGAACTTCAACGCACTGCTCAGGACCCGCAAAGCGCAACGTCTGTGGTGAAGGAGTCGATGAGTGAAAGGCAACCCTGTCCGGTGTCATCGGCCGAAGAGGCGGCATTGTTTTTGTCTTTGGCACATGCGCATTTTTCGATACTTCCGATGCGCTTGAGGAACGTTTTGCGCGGGGAGCAAGGCGATGAGCCCATGGATGAGATTGTACTCGCCCAGTATCTGTCTGGTGGAATGCCGGGGGTGCTGGGGAAAGCCTTTCTTTCGTGGAGCGAAACACTTCTGCAGCAACAGGAAGAGAAGTCTTTGGTCGATTTGCCAACAGCGATGGTGCCCTCGGATAAGGCAATCATGGAACTCAGGGCCCTCGGGTCGCTCGATCCCGAGGGACTCATGGAGGCAGGCCTCGATGATTGGGTTCGTGGAGTTCTCGAGCCCCCGGAAAGTCAAACTCTGGCCCCCAAACTAAGAAATCAGGCGGATTTGAAGGACCCCGTCAACCTGCCGTTTGTTCGCATGATTGTGAGAGACGTCAAGGTGTCGCGAGCCCGTTCGAACCTGTCCCAGATGCTCAGCCGAACTCTCGCTCAGGTAGAAATTTTCTATTTAGATCAGGAGATTGAACGGACAAATCGGGAGATTCGCGAGTGTGAATCAGGCGGTTCGCCGGATCAAGACCTGATTGAGGCATTGCAGTTCAGGCTGCGCAAACTCGCCGGCGAGAGGGTCCGTCGGCACCAGAAATTTATCCAGCGCTCGAGTCCTTGAGTTTCTGGGGCTTGCATTATTTCATTCTCGTGAATATGTGTAGGTGTTTCGATCATGGGTGCTCAGCGTGTATTTTCGGGTGGCTCCGAATCTGACCTGAGGCTTTTGCTGTGTTAAAAGGG
>JBEDKY010000083.1:0-2975 GCA_041171905.1 Pseudomonadota bacterium | reverse complement strand
CTACACAGCACTCAATGCCGACAACACTGACGCTAAAAAACAAACAGCACAGAAGTCCATCCGTGAAATCACCGGTGAGAAGTTGGGAGTCGCGGCGCCCAACTGCAATGCACCAAGCCGCGGAGGTCTCAGTGCCGTCAATGGCAAATCAGTCTGCCTTGAAGACCCAACTTACATTTACCAATGCAGCAACTCTTGCACATTTTTTTAACGGCTGAAAGGAGCATTCTATGCTGCGGAAAAAACGATGGGCGTTAAACGAAAATGGGAACGTCACTACGACAGGCCTGATGATATTGTCAGGCGTTGCAGCCGCTACAGCCGCAATTATCACAGTCAATCAAGGGCTCAGGAAAAGCCGCGACCTCACGGATCAATCCGACCTTGAGCGACGGCTTAATGAATCAGCGCTGCAGACAGTGACCCAGCTTGTCACCAACGGTGCGCTGCACTTCAACGAAAACTGCAATCGTCTGGAACCTACGCAAGAGGTCGATGGAAATGGAAATTCCTTTAATCCGGACTATACCTTCAACGGCTGTGCTGCAATCAAACCAAAACGGGCTGCCATCGATTGCAAGAGCGACAAGTCGGCCGACAGCAATTGGCTTTATCAAAACGAAGACAACACAGGAAAAGCCATCGTTACAGTCTGTGTTCAATCCACTGAAAAACGAGTCGGCGTTATTTCTTCGGAAAAGAAGGCTGTCAAGGTCACCGTCGGCGACTACAAGCCTGAGACAGACGATCAAGGCAACATGAGAAGAGTCGCAATCGCACGTTCGCAGCCGCAGGGACGCAACATCCGCGGCGCATTCTATGCAACGCTCGGAGGGAAAATTTCACTGGGCCTTCTGGAAGGCAATGCGGGCCTGCTTGGCAAGCACGGTGCCGCAGATACTTGCTTCTATATGCGACCCAAAACTTCGCTGCAAACGCGAACTTCAGCGTCGAGAAAAAACCTGGCATTTAACGCGCGCAGCGAGGCAAAGGCATATTCACTGAACGAACTCGAGCCGCGTCCAGAGGGCAGCAATGCCGACGAATTTGGGCAAAACCAGGACGTCATCACACGGGCACCGGATGGTTATGAAATTCTGACAGAACTTCGCGACAATATCGTAAACAAACACTACAAGGGAGATTTCCGCGGCAATCGCCCGTCGACCGACAACTGGAGTACTTCGAAAACGGCATGGATACCGAGAGATGTGAGCCTAGGCCAGCGCAACCGCTACGTGGCGGAAGTATTGAGTGTGGAAAAATACCATCAAGACCCGGCCAATCCACAGTCGCACTTTATTGGTGTGATGCCCAATGTTCCGAACGGTCCTCAATTCCAATATTTCCTTGCAGCAAACGTGGGAACCTCGCAGCACCGGCAAGACCGCACAACATTCAATCCAGCTTTCTTCGCCGAATTCAAGCAGGGCTGCGCGACGTCCACAGGTGACAGCAAGGCTGCGTTCTGCACGCGTGTAGACATTCCCTTGAAGACATATCGCGCCGCGTTGAACAACAAGTGCAAACGCGAAAAACAAGACCTCGTCAAAGTGGGTTGGAAAGAAACGCCCAACAAGCGTTACGTCAACCGCGCCATTCAGACCAGCTGTAGCAAAGAATGGGTGGATACAGTCGAGGACTTGCTCAAGAAGGAAAAACAGGAACTCAACGCGCTGGCCAACCCGGCGAATGAGACCACTGCTGCCATGGTGTTCGCAGCGATGGAAGTTGACGACGATTTCATACAGAAGAAGGGAATCTGGGCAACACACCCAATCCGCAAAGCATACGATTCGTTCGCAACCACGCTGAAAGCTGGCGGGAGGCAGGTCAACGTCATCGACGACTACACGCTTGAGTATGTTGGCGACAAAGACGAAGGAAGAATCGTCACTGAAGTCGACAAAGATGGCAACGAAACCCAGCGGGAAGAAATCACCTACGTCGGCAAAGACGAAGAGCCGAGCATCTATAAGATCGAACTACTGGACGGCGTCGCAGTTGCAGAAAAACATGAAGCAAAGAGCTGCGCCTATTTCAAATACTACGAACCAACCTCGGCCAAAACATGTTCGATTGCATTCGTCACAAAGAACGACGCCGGTTTTGTTTGCAGAAATAATGACGGATGCTTCGACGAGAAAACGATGATCCGCATGGCCGACGGAAGCGACAGGCTGGTGACCGAGCTCCGGATGGGTGAATATGTCTATAACCCTGTCACCAAAAAACCAGCAAAAATTACCAAGCTCACAATAGGGCCTGAGTTCAAACCACTGCTCAACATCACAATCGGCACTTCCACGGTGCGGGTCACGGATTCTCATCCGTTCATGACCGAGCGTGGCTGGGTTGCCGCAAAAAACCTGCGCAAGAGTGACAAAGTGCTCGCCCAAGGGGGAAGCTTTGTAACCGTCGACAAGGTGGAAATCGGCCGCTCGGGCCGGACGGTTGCGAATCTGGCCTTGGAAGGTCCGGCCCATCTGGAGCAACTGCACTACGTGCTCGCCGACGGCATTGTTACTGGTGACCTTGTCATCCAGAACATGCTTGAATCGCGCGCTTCGGTGCATAACGCCGCTGGGAGAAAATGAGGTGTCATGAAACTCTTTGGCTCGGAAAAAGGATTTACCCTAGCCGAACTCATGATCACAGCGTCACTGACAACCGTCTCGACGTTGGTCGGGGCGGTGTTGTTGCGTGACTATTTGGCTACAGCAAGAACACTGCGGGTGCAGGCGGAGGCGAATGTAGAAATGGTTTCGCTTTTGCGAAACATCACTCGTGATTTTCAAACCGCACAGGAAAATCGACGCGCCTGTCTGCTCACCCGAGTCAAGGGAAAAGCATCGGATCCGAATCCGACTTTGGCAGACTTCAACTGTTTTACCGACCAACAAAGGCGTGAGTTTGCCAAAACAGACGGAATTGGAATCAACATCAAGGCAAACAAGCCAGACTTTGGTTATATC
>JBEDKY010000082.1:0-6181 GCA_041171905.1 Pseudomonadota bacterium | reverse complement strand
GAGCAGAATATCTCCCGCTGAGGCTGCGCAGGCTTCAACGGATGGATGCCTCGTAGATCTTTTCGATGGCTTTGTACGTTGCGGAAAAGCCGCCGTGTTGCTGCATCCAGAGAAAATCGGGACGCGCATCCTGAAGCCATTCGCCGCCGCGGATGACTCCTGCCGAATCGACTTCGATGCGGTATCGATAGAGGGCAGTGGCGACTGAAGGGCGTTCTGTCAGCTGGCCCAGTGCGTTCCACTGCGGTTCGGTCTCGGTTGTGTAATAGACTTCACTCTCGACAATGATTTCTTGTTTTGTGCCGATTGCCGCTCCCGGCGACGGACCTTGGCGTGACAGTTCACGGCTGCGAAACCCATAAACGGGTTGATTCCAGACTTCGGCAGCTCGCGCGATGTCGATGATAAATCCTTCCTTAAAACGACCCAGCATGTTGCTCAGGACGACGTGAAAGGCACCGGCATTCGAATCGCGGCAGGCCGAAGTACTCATGCCGATACTGCCGCTGAGGTTGCAGCGTCCGCCGAGTCCAACCGCACCGACTGGGTTGTGCAGCGCTGTGTGCCAGCCAAGAAGTGCTTTGATGTCCGCCGAACCAAAATTGATTTTTATCCCGTCCACAGAGTTCACACTGACAGGCTTGGGTTCGACGAAATAGAGAGCCGCAGGTGCCCAGCCATGGCAGAGACCTTCCCACGCGGCTGCCCCTGGATAAGTGCGCCGCCTCTCTGATTTTACTGTCGGGAAATCGAAGCGGCCCATGAAGATGTCTAATTTTTCCGCCGGAGAGAGTTTGCTGATTTCCTCACCAGACATGGTTCTGAGCGCCTGCTGGCTTAGCAGTGAGTATCCGAACGGCGGAGAACCCGGATTCAACCATCTGTACGCAATGCCTGCGCGCTGCGTCGGCCAATAATAATCAGACCATGGAATTGTCGCTAATCGTCCGGAGCGCGGCAGCGATTCGTAGCGGGTTTCGAATTGCCTGCCGAATCGTGACGGTTGATTGAGAACATCCCATGCCTCGAAAATGCGAGAATCTGCCGGTGCTGGGGTCTTTTCTGTCGAGCAGCCGGCGAGGATGGAAACAAAACCAGAGAGCAGCGCTGTTCGAATCGATTTCAGAAATTTTCTGCGACAGTTTCTGCGTGCGATGTGGCAACGCCGGCGGGCAGGATGCGAAGGTGAAGACATACTTCATTCCTCCCCGAAAAAAGAGGGATGAAGTGAAGTCTTCGCCCTCTCAGTGCATGGTAACTTCCCGTTGAGCAATTTCCGAGCGCGGAATTCTTGCGATTTGCGCAGCCTGTTCGGGCAGCTCTTGCACAAGCAGTGCGCGCTCGCGCGACTCACACAGGCGTTCAAAGGCTTCGACGGCGCTGCGGTGATCCAAATAGGCGTCATATGGAGAATCGTACGGGCTGAAATACTTGTGCACGTCTCCGTCATGAGAGTACTTGATGCACATGTAATAGAAATGGTCGCTGGTCTGCAATTTGCGCCATTGTTCGGTGATGTCCGGCTGATTGAGCCCGAGCACCTTCGATTCCAGACTCATCACCCGTTCGAGCGCCTCTTCTTGGAGAGGATTGCTGAGCCATGCCGACAAATCTCGTTCGGTGTCGGCCCAGCTGGTTGGCACTGGAACCGACATCGTGCTGCGCGGATGAATGTGAAGTGCATCTTCGACGCCGATAAAATTCAGTCGTGGATGCGAGACCACGCGGTGGATCAAATCTTCAAAGAAATAGAAAATTCCAGAATCTGCCCATTGATGCTCGCCGAACGTTTCGTAATCCATGAACAGCCCGACGAATTCATGCTGGCCGTCGAGCAGTGATTCAAGCCAGTTGACGTAGCGCTCTGCAGTCAATGGCCAGTCGGACCAGTTTCTGTCCGAGAAACGGAAGGCCATGTCGTCGGACAGCTTGTAGCTCTTTGGCAACAGGCGAAGACCATGACGCGTTGGGTGATGGAAGACATGATGGGCATTCCAGCCCTGCGGAAGCCATGGATCCCAGCCCTCCAACAGGCATCCTTCGAATCCGAGGTCTGACACCATCGTTCCGATCGTGTCAGAATATATGAGCTCCGTGTTTCGAAAAACGCGCGGTGTTTTGCCGAACAGCTGTTTGATGGTCGCGAGTTGTTCCCTGACCTGATTTGTAAACTCGCTGGTGGAACGCAGTGCGGCCAGCGAATGGTGTGATGTTTCACAGATGATATGTGCATTGGGGAGTCGCGAGATGAACTTGTAGAGTTCCAATAGGTCGCGGTCATATTCAGCGCACTGGCTCAGAAACGTGCCGCTGAACGAAAATGAGACCTTGAAGTCATGTGGGTATTTCAGCAACAGATGCTCAAGCAGTTTTCCCATCGGCCAATAGCATTTTTGAGCGACTTTATGAAAAACGCTGCGGTTTTTTTCATCGCTGAACAGTGACGGACCTTCGCCGTTTTCATCGAGGCGCACGGGCCGGAGACGGTAGGGCTGATGAACTTGGAAATAAAAAGACAGAGCAACCATTTCAGCGGACCTCTCTTTTGTTCAGTTGTGAGTGTCCGCGGAGTCTACCCGCAAACTGCCCGAAGCGACAGATTTCGGGTGTCATCATGGCGTAAAACTCAGAAAGCGACTCAGCTTGACTTCACATGTCTCGCGAGTGTCTTCGCTGCTGCATGGTAGCGGAGCCTCGATAAGCTTGCGGATATTCAGGATTCCCTGTCCGTGTTTTTCGCTCTTCCAATCAGCGGGGCGTTCCATGGCATGGCGTTTGGCAACCGCTGCGAACAGCGCGCTGATGTTTCTGGCACCATAAAGGGCACGCAGCTTCGAAGAACTGTGAAATTGCAACCAGAGTGCAGCCGCTGCTGCCGTGTACGCAGTCGAGTAGCTTGTTCCGCTGGAACTGACCAGAGATTCGCTGAAGCGAAGATTTTCACCACGCCGACCGGTCAGCGCGATGATAGGGTTGCCCAGCGCAATCGGGTCTGCCGAGTTGTTCACTGGATTTGCCTTGATGTGACAGATTCCGGCGCCGGGCGCAGACCATGCGATATGCCTGCCGACAAAGGCATCCCTCCAAGGTGTTTTGTCTTTCGCAGAGGCGGTCACAGCAATCACGCCTGAAAGACGCGCAGGCAAA
Organism: Pseudomonadota bacterium; assembly: GCA_041171905.1. Taxonomy (GTDB): domain Bacteria; phylum Bdellovibrionota_B; class Oligoflexia; order Silvanigrellales; family Silvanigrellaceae; genus RFOM01. Next base: position 3,034 of record JBEDKY010000082.1, on the reverse strand, counting down.
GGAATCATATTGACGGGAAATGTCTGACCGGCGGCGGCGACGATGATTGCACCTCCATCCAGTGCTTCACGCACTGCGGTTTTGATCAGTCCTTCGTTGTCGAAAAGCGCACCCAAGCTGATTGAAATGATCTCAGCCCGCAATTGCGCAGCGAGTCTGATTCCTGCGGCCAAATTCTTGAGATCGGCGCTACCTCCCGTGGACATATTACCGACCATCAGCACGCTGTCTGTCACCTTGATTGGAATGAATCGCAGCCAGGGCGCGAGTCCGCGAAAACCTGACGGCGAAATTTCGCCTTGACTGCTCCAGCCAATCATCAAGCTTGCGGTTGAGGTGCCGTGGCCAAAGCTCAGTGCTTTGGGATCATTGTCCCACGCCAGTTTCTGGTTTTGAACAAGATTCAGCTGCAGCGAAGCACTTCCGCCACCCGAGAGCTGCAGGCCGCTCTCGCCGTTTGAAGCCTTGTAAGTATAGAGAAGCGACTGCAGTGGAATCACACCGGTGTCCAGATGTGCCATGGTGACATTCTCGCCCGGTCGAGTGAAGCCTTTTCGTCTCAACAAGTCCCACGCCTGTGTCACTTCCAGTTGATCAAAGACCCAATCACAATCTTCGGATTTGACAACCGGCAGTTCGAGGCCGGTGAAGGAATTTTCGGCAGAATCGTCGCGTGCTGAAACTTGCCGTGACAAACATCCGAACAGCAAGCAAATGAGAAATATTTTTTTCATTTGTCACCTCCAATGTGTTGTTTGAAAATGTTTCTATGGGCGGCGAGAGAGGAGACTCACGTATGAGTCCCCTCCTGAGATGGTGGGGCGGCGTGGTGGGACGCTGTTTTGCATGACACCGCGATTCCAGCGGAGCAGCGGTTGAACAGCGCAGTCGGATTGACCATTAATGATTAACTGAAAAATGCATCGAAAAATGCATTCAAATTGCTTTTTAAGGTAAGGCTTAATTGCGCGCGTGGAGAAGCCAGCTGATGAGTTGCTGTTCGCATGCTTCGAACTCTTGCTCCAGTTGCGTGCAGCAGTCAGCGCTGATTTTGAGGCTTGTCGTCTTAGCCTTCAACTCTATCGTGCTGCAATATTCGGCCATCCTTCGGGCACCGATGTTTGCAGCAGAACCTTTCAACCGATGCGCCACACTGCGGACAACCTCGCGGTCGTTTTTTTCTGCAGCAGAGCGGAGTTGCTCAAGGTAGGCGGGCGTCGATTGGCGAAAAAGAGCGCTTAATTCACCCACGAAACTTTCATCCCCGTCAGAAAGTAGCTCGAGATTGTTCAGGTGCTGCAGGTCGAGGACCGGAAGCTTGGCTGCCGGCGTGTCAAATGATTCGTTCACAAGTCATCCCGGATTGATTGATCTGATGATGGCGCCGCATTGTATGATTACAGCGCGCTGAGCATCGGAGTGACGTTTGTTTGAATGTCCAGACTGAGTCCGGCGCCGTATACGGATTGAATTTTTACATTCACCGACACGCCCTCAAGAGCACGTCGTAGCTCAAATAATTTCCTGTAAAATGCGTTGTCGCTGACGCGCACGGGTCCCCATGCCTCGCGCTTGAGCGTTTCTTTTGGAACGACTGTTCCCTTCGCTTTAATGAGCTGTGCAAGCAGGAGAGTCTCGACGGGAGCAAGAAACTGTCGGCCATTGGGACCGGTCACAACGCGGTGAGCGGTATCGAGACTGACGTCACCGGCGGTCAAGGCACTTTTGGCTGCCCTGTCTTGTAGGTGAGTCAGGCGGGTTTGAAAACGCGCCTGAACTTCGCGTGGCTTGATCGGTTTTAACAAAAAGTCATCGGCACCTTTTCGGAAGGCATCAACCAGCCAGTCGTCGGCTGGATCCGCCGTGATGACAATGATTGGACTGTAGGGCCAGCGAGCACGAAGTTGCGGCACGATGTCCAGACCTGATTGATCATTGGCAAGATGAATGTCGACAAAGACAGCCAGCGGTTCACTGTTCGGGATGCGTTGTGTGAAGTCGGTGATGGTGGGAAAAGTGACTGACCTGAGAGACAGTGACTTTTCGATAATCTTCGAAACCATTGGGTCATCATCCAGAGTGATGACGTATTGGTTGCCTGCGAGATTTTGCATTTCTCCTCCGATCTTCGGCTCAGCAAATGTAGAAAGTTGTGTCCTGAGGAGGCTTTTTAGCCAAATATTTTCAAAACTCCACATTCGGCCGCGACGCTTACAGAATTGTAAGACAGCCCGCAATATGCAAAAAAAAATCAAGCAAGTCCGATAGCTTGCTTGATAAATGTTGAACTGGCGATTCCGCCTATTGCGACCGATCAGTTTTCGTCTGCGGCGCGCTTCAAAAACGATTTCGCCGAGGCAAGGTTCCTGCGGTTGCGCAGAACTGCGTTGAGAATGTTCCCCTTGCCGTCGGTCGAGCGGTACATGTATTTCCATTCTCCGTTGACTTTGACGTAGGATTCTTCAATGTTCAGGCTCGATTTGATTGATTTGATGCTGCGCCTGGGTTTTCTGGAAATGACGTCCCCGAATTTTTGAACCCACTCGAACACAGTTTTGTGCGACACCTCAACGCCATGCTGCATGAGTTTGTCGGAGACGGCTCGATAGGTCAGATGATCACGCTGGTACCACATCACTGCGAGCTCGATGACTTCCCATGGATAGCGGTGCTGTTTGTCGATTCTTTCCGTCATAACTCTCGTCCTTTGTGGGTGGGTTTCGGTTCATCATGACCGCTTCTCTTTTCGAACCTGCGCGGACAAAGTTGAGTTAAATTTTAATTAATAAATTCGGTCTCTTGTGTTGCAGAAAACCATAACCGCAGTTGTGGTCTTTTGGCATGCTTTGCAAGCTCGCCGGATTGACGCTCGGACTGTGCGGGGAATGAGGTACTCTTTGGTGACGCCAGAATGGAGCCTATTTCTATGTCGTTACGCCGTTCGAATTGGCAAATTTTCACTGTGACCGCGGCAGCTGCTGCCGCACAGGTGCCTGCTCTCGCAAACACGGCGACAAACCAACGCTCCTCTGAA
>JBEDKY010000081.1:0-4070 GCA_041171905.1 Pseudomonadota bacterium | reverse complement strand
CATGCGTCCTCTTACCAGCCATACCACCCTCCTTTGAGAGGGGGCTTATCGCTTTTAAGCCGGAGCGCTCAGGACTCTTTTGGGGTGGATCTCAATGATGGAAATCAGGTGGATCTCCATCATGGAAATTTAGTGGATCTCTATCGAGGAAATTGGGTGGATCTCATTGGTGGAAATTCGGCACCATGCGAGAATATGGCGATTTCTGCGAAGAATGGAATGTCGGATTGGCGAAAGCAGGATATATTCGTTGTCCGCCCCGCTTTTGTCCGCACGATCCAAAAGCGGGAAGTTGGAGTGTTCCCACGATCAAGGTGACGCTCACGGCGGGCAACTCACAGAGCGGCACCTATGGGCGATACCCTGGGAGCATGAATGGAGTCGTCATCGGTTCAGATTTTCCAGGACCGATGCCTACAAACCCAAGCCAACCTAAGACCAACGTCTCCGTGAATTTGGAACTGACTATTCCGCTGTCAAAAAGTGCGGATACGATCACCTGCACCAACCCTCTGAGCCAAGCTGTCATCGACGAATCGTTCAAAAAAATCATCGATCATGTTGGCAAGGATTGCGGAGATGAAAAGTGAGTCTTGTCCGTCCCAGATCAACTCTGCACGCATTCACATGGACCGTATTTCTGGGTTGTCTATCGTTATATTGCAAGCCCACTTTAGTTGATCATTCTTCGAGTTACCAATCGCTTCCCGCCGATTGGGAACCTCTCCAGATCGGCTGGCCGTTGGGTGCGCCTCGATCCTGCGAAGAGAAAACGGGATCCCTCCTGACCGCCCTGCAGAAAGCGGCGGAAGTTATCCAGCAAAACTGCAACGAACATAACAAAGAGCTGAGAAAGGCGGGATATCCGTCATGCGGACACAATGAGTGCTTGCAGGGTTACATCAATGCGCGTGGTGAAAAAAATTTCGGAAGCATTCAGTTAAAACTGACCAGAAGCGACTTCAACGGTGAACCCGTGGTCTTGCTTTCTTTTACCTATGCGCAACAAGTGAAAAAAAATCCGCCCTCCCGCATGTTGGAATGTTCCGATCCCTCAGCCAATATCCAATCGCTTCTCGAGAACGAGTTGGCAAGCTGGAGTTTTGTCCGACTCGCTGAATTTTGTGCGAACTAGAAAGCGGAGAGCCGGGGAATCACAGCCTCGCAATTCTGACTGCGGTGCTCTGAGCCGTTCAGGGTTTCGATTTTTTTGCGCCCGCCGATTGTGTCTCCTTGAGCATGGGATGATTCTCTCCCCAGCACATCTCCGTCAGAGATAAATCTGAATCCGCTTCATAATTTATTTAGAGACATGATTTTTTGGACTGAGACTCGACCCTCTCCGCCTTCTCTTCGTCGGGTTCAGGCAAAGAGGTAACGCTCGCACCGCCCGAAGTTGGTTCACCATCAACAGTTGAAAGCACCGCCACTGGGTACCCCCAAAAAATATTTAAGAGACTTCCGCTGTCGCCTTTTTTGAAGGAAAAGGTCATTTTTAATGGGTCATAGTCAAATAGAAACACACCCCGCGATTCCGTGTTCGACAAACTGGTTCTGAGTACATTTCCGGCGATAGGCAAGATCTCACTTCTAACTTTCGACGTGTCTGAATTCTTTTCTGTAACGACCTGAAAGTAGTCTGCAAATGATAGGCCACGCTTTTCCGCATCGGCAAGTGCTGAAAATTGAACTTCGCCCTTCTGAACCCATTTATCGAATGCGGCTTTCGTTGCCAATTCCTGCTCACAACTTGCTTCATCGTCCGGACCACTGAACGGGGAACGGATGCATCCGAGATACATGTCGCGCAGATTCTGTAGTGGAGTCATTTCGTCATTTCGAATTGCAAGTAACCCCTGATATTCTGTATCAGTTGTTGTTTCAGTGAAAAATTGCTCTCGAATTTCAGGAGTCATCTCACAGAAAACACGAGTGTCTGGTTCATTGAGAATGGGATTTGTCGTTCCCTGTGAAGACCGGCAGAATTGAACATTTGACAGATACGCAATCGTTCTAAGGTTGCGCTTTCGAACTTTGTAAAGATTGCTCGATGACCAGAGTGCTTGATAATCTTTTTTCATGCTTTCGGGTAACTTCTTCTGAGCAGCACCTTTGGTTCTGTTCAGTATAGCCAGTAATTCTGCGTACCTTTTCAAGGACCGCGGATTTTCTTCGGTTACTTTCGCAGTAATAATGCGGAGGTCTTGGCGAGAAAAGCATGCTGTTTTGTCTTCTTGGCGACTTTGTGTCTTGAACTCCCTTGTCATTTCCTTGCAGACATTCGTGCCAAATTCGGGCAGCCAATATCCCAACCTCCCATTCGGCATTTTGGGAGCAACATGTGTTTTTACCAAATAAGCAAGCGCTACAGAACGTTCGAACGATGGTACACCAACATTCAGTCCAATAAATCCATTCCGGTATGCGAGGTATAATTTGAAACGAAATATTCCGCGCGGTGCATCTGGTAATTCGGGCAAGCAATGTCCCGCGGTGATAATCTTTACCTCAGAGCCGTCTCCTTCGTCTGGTAGTAAATTCATGATGCATCTTTTTTGTCCGTTGACCCCATCAATTTTCCACGTCGTGTCAAAGTAGCCGCGCAGAAGTTGCTTGCCTGGAGCCTCCTCTTCGGGTGTTTCAGATAAATTCGAAACAACTTGTGAGTTCGGGTTTTGCGGCCCCTGACCCTGTCCTTTCGTAGGTTCACATCGTTGGGATAAGATGGACGTGCTGGGCCCTGCGCAAGCGGAAAGCACGCCCAGAAAGATTGATATTGGATATATCCGCGAGTTTGCCATCATACTAACTACCTCGGATATTCGTCGGAGATGTTGAGAGCATTTTAGGGAAGACTGGCTTTTGATGATAAGCAGTTGTTTTTAGGAGAATAATGATGCTCCCTAGGACCTTGAACAGGTGACTGAACTCACTGCGTTTGTTGACCCGTTTCTCTACCGAAGAAATGTGAACCGTCTGCTTAATCAGGGTGATGACTCTGCAGGTTTGTCTTTCCGTGAGTTTGATTGTTGAATATCTCTCAAAGAAATTCAGTTCACAGGGATGTGCAGGCTGATTTTGTATGAACAAGTCGCATGCCAGAACGCAATCGTCGATGGTCAAAAGCTCCCTGTCTGTATTACTCTGGAAGCAGTTCCGTAGTTTCAGAAGGGCAGGAAGTCAGGCCGGTTGAGGGGATTAAACCGGACGCTTTGCCACCTATCTTGAAATGCCTGCAACCTCACGGTACGACTTTGGGGATGGAGGCTATTCTTATGTCCAGCGACGCTTCGAACCCATCTGGAACGACACAAGCGGCCCGTCATTCGGTGGAGCAGTGCTCGAGGATGGTGATGTCCCTCAGTGCTGACGACCTGCAGGACCCGCAAATCCGAAGTGGACTTCTCGCGGTGACCGAGACGATCCAGTCTTTGCTGCAGCGTCATACGCAGCCAGTTCGTCAGACGCCGGAAGAGATCCCGGATTCGGGTGAAGAGGAAGAAGTCCGTGCACCCCAATTCTGGCGTGCGAAGAATAAAAGTCAGGCTGAAAAGAACGAAAAGAAGGCGCGCCTTGAAAAGCGTGAGGCCATCCTGCGCGACTTGCGTTCGCGCGTCACGCAATTCAAGAACGAGAATCAGGATTTTGATGATGACAACGTCCGTTCTTCATCGGTCGCCGAATCATTTGATGCGCGTCTGCAGAGAGCTGCTTTTTGGCCGGCCGGAAGTCTTGAGTGGGCGCGGCAATTGTTGGGAATCGAACTTGGGATGACCGCCGCCGAAAAAAGACAGCGTTATCTGGATATGGTCAAAGTCTGTCACCCCGATCAAAATCGGGCGATTGATCCACAGGCCATTCAGCAGATCAATGCAGCGTGGGATATTGTTTGTCAGTGAGGAGAGTCATTTCATGAATGCTGAACATCGCCATGGTCCGACCTGTGGGTGTGTATAGGAATTTCTAGGGCGTTTTTCAAAATATTCACGTGGCTGTAATGAATCTTTTGAAATGGCCTTAACCCGATTGGGCCCTCGCGCCTCGAAGCCTCCCCTGTCAGCCCTCACAAC
>JBEDKY010000080.1:0-24960 GCA_041171905.1 Pseudomonadota bacterium | reverse complement strand
CAGCATAAGTTTAGCGAAGGTTCGGCAGCGTTGTTTTTAGGACAGGAACATCTTGAATCGCTGCATTTTCACAAATTGATAAAAAAAGTCCCTCTCGCTCAGATTGTTGAAGAAATGAGTTTTGCCAAATACAAATTTTCTCCCAAAACTCTCATCTCTATTGAATTGGAAAGTCTGCGCCAGTCCGCGCTCAAGCTTCTCGAGCTGAGTGTCAAAATCTCCGGACCGACTCCTCAGCCGCGAACGGACGGACCCAAACCGTTAAAGAGGTGAATTGCCATGGCAACTCCGGCTGCTCTGATGCTCGCATTTTCTCCCTTTTCCGGCGATGCATCTCCAAACTCCATGGGTCTCGGACACGAGCTGTTGATTCAGACCGAAAATGCGTGTGGCGCCTTCTGCCTCAGTTCTGCAAACGTTCAATTCGACAACACACTGCACGCCAGTTTCTCACAGGCACAGGCCCCGCAAAAAAGGGCACTGGCCGACGCATCCATCGCCACAAAGCCGATTGACGTGACGACTTACAATGTAAGTTGGCATCCCTTCTACGACGCAGTTGTTTCGACAGGATATCGATCGACAGCCCGAAGTGCCGAGCGATCGACGGCCGGCAAGGTTGTCAAAAGGATGCGGGCCTCGACCCAAGAGATTCCTCTCTCTGTCGCAACACGCCCATTTGAGGGATTTTCAATCGGCGGACGCTTTGTGGTTCGCAATATCGAACTCAAACAGGAAACGACGGCGGGTGCACTCGGCAAGTCTGATTCCTACACGGTGACGGCAAATCGTTGGTCTGCAGATGCACTATGGCAAAGAAGTGAATCGACGGGATATGGAGTTTCCTACATTTCCCCAACTCTAAATCCAATGAAGGCAAAGAGTTCGAACTCCGCGATACTGGCCTCAGCTGCCACACCGAAATGGACTGACCCTCAGGAATTCTCATTCTCGCTTGCGCACTTTTCCAGCATCACTCCTCCAGCGGGTGTAACCTTTGGACCGTTTGAAAATGTTTTCCACGCATCCGTTTCGGCTGTTACCTGGGAGACGGGAAGTCCGACAACGTATGCCGCCCTCGTCACAACGAACGTTGGAAAAGACGGCTGGAATCTCAACGACACCTCCGGCCAGACCAATGAGTACGTCTTTGACACACTTGATCCGAGCCTTTCGGCAAGTGCCGGGCTTGAGAGCACGTGGATGCGGACTGCCTTGGGAAGCCTATCGACCATGACACACATCAGGTTGAATCACCTTGCCGCAAAAACCGATTCCACGGGCTGGCAGGGAGGATTTGGAATCAGCCTGTCAACGCGATACGTCTCGCTTCAGGCAGCAACACTCTTGCGGGATGAAGACGCCGGATACGCGTTTTCCCTTTCCTCATCATTTTGATTCGTCCCGAATAAAGCTGCAGAGCCCGCCGCGTAAAGTCTGAAACGTCATTTCACGCACAACCACTTCACGACAAACGAACGAATATTCCCTAGAATCATGCTGAACAACGGAGTCAGCGCAGATGTTCAAAAAAATCTTGTTGATAGGCTTCCTCGGAAGTGCGGCTGTCGTCGTAGTGACCGCTGCCGCCGGCGGAATTTACGTCTACAAATACGTCGAAAAAATCGAAAAAACCCTGCCGGCTGTGGATGTGCTCAAAACCTATTCACCTGCAGTTCCGACGCAGATCTACAGCAGTGAAGGCACAAAGATCGGCGAACTCTTTGAAGAGAAAAGATATCCGGTCGAGCTATCAGACATATCTCCCATTCTGGTCAAATCATTTTTGGCCTCCGAGGACGCTCGCTTCTATGAGCACTCTGGAATCGATCCGCAGGGGCTCTTGCGCGCAGCCATTTCACATTTCCTCAAGTCCGGCCAAAAGCAGGGCGGCAGTACAATCACTCAGCAGCTGGCGAAGAACGTCCTGCTCACACGTGAGCGGACGATTGAACGCAAGGTCAAAGACATCCTGCTTGCGCTCAAGATAGAAAAGGCTTTCAGTAAGAACGAAATTATCGAAATGTACTTGAACACAATTTTTCTCGGCAACAACTCATACGGTGTGGAAGCTGCCGCGCGAAATTATTTCCGCAAATCGTCAAAGAAACTGAAATTGGCAGAGGCAGCGATGATCGCAGGTCTTGCTCCTGCACCATCGGTTTATGCCCCGACTGAAAATTTTGACAAGGCAAAGGCCAGGCAGAAGTTTGTACTCGACCGCATGGTACAAAATGGCTGGGCCAGCAAAAGTGATGCAGATGCGGCCTATGCCGAACCCCTGAGTGTGCATTTTGCCGAAACTCCCAATACCCGCTCGGCTCCCTACTTTCTCATGGAGGTTAAAAAACAGCTGGAGACTTCGCTCAAGCTGCCAGACCTGCTGACGTCCGGATATAAAGTTCAAACATCTCTGAATCTGCAGCTGCAGAAGTTCGCGCAAAAAATCGTCTCGGGATACCTCGAACAATTTGAGGCCAAAAAGGCATTTCGCAAGCCCATCCAAAAGCACGGTGCACAATATCAGACGGCATTGGACAAACTGGCACGCAGCGGCTGGTCGCCCGAAGAAGAAGAGGACATGCGCGGAATCATCATCGACCTCAACCCTTCTCTCGACGTGGCGCTCATTGCGACACAAACAGGAGTCGGCTTCCTGCTCGCGGAAGACCACCGCTGGGCTATGCGTGCCGCTGCGAGCAAGAAAACCAGCAACATAATGGACTTTGCGGATATTCTTGCCATCGGCGATGAAGTTCACATCAAAAAAGTAGATTCGAAAAGTCCCAAAAGATTGAGTAAACCGGCACGTTTCTTTGCCGAGCACGGCGAAACACTCAAGCTCTTCGGTCTGACGGAAGAGACAGTTCAACCCGCATTCTATCAATTAACCGACACAGAGGGCATTGAGGCCGCAGCAGTCGTCATGGACGCGCAGTCAGGCGATATCCTGTCGATGGTTGGTGGAAGCGGATTTCAGAACAGTCAATTCAACCGCGTCACGCAGGCGATGCGTCAGGTGGGTAGCAGCGTCAAACCGCTCTATTATGGTCTCGCGCTGGACCATGGTTTTTCGCCCGCTTCACGGATCGACAGTCCACCAATTGTGATTGGCGACTGGAAGCCTGAGAACTATGACAAAGAATTTACGGGAAGAACAAACTTTCGTACCTCAATGGTGCACTCCTACAACATCAGCAGCATCCAGCTATTCAAGGCACTTGGCCTGAGTCTCAGCGGAGAACATTTTAAGAGACTTGGTTTGCCGTGGGATGACGTCAACCTGGCTCATGCCCTAGGTGCAGGTTCGGCAACCGTGCTGCAAATGACACAGGCGTATTCGCCTTTCGCAAATTCAGGAAGACTAACTGAAGCACGCTACATCAAATCGATCGAAAATCGTGACGGAGATGTGATCGTCAACGGCGACGATCGCAGGCTACTGGCCGCTCCCGTCCGACGAAATGCCGCAGCACAAACGGACGCCGTTCAGGACTCGCTGCAGGTACTTTCGCCGGCCGCCTCTTACGTGATGGTACGCGTGATGCAAGATGTCATCCGCTATGGAACCGGTACGCGCGCGCAGGGTATCCCTCACGCCGCGGGCAAGACAGGCACGACCAACGGATACACCGACGCATGGTTTATCGGCGTCACACCGCGGCTCGTCTGTGCCGTTTGGGTTGGATTTGATGATGCGCGTAAAAGTCTTGGAACAGAGGGATCCGGCGGAAAAATGGCCGCCTCGCTGTGGAAGCAAATCATGGAGGGTGCAATCAAATTGTATCCCTCGTCAGAATGGAGCATTCCACCGAATGTCGTCAGCGTGCGTGTCGGGTTTGGTGGAGAGCGCGCTGGCAGCGGCGGAATCGTGATGCCGGCTGTTGCAGGAAGCGAACCGGGGAATCCACGCGCGCGAGACGCTCTCGGACTTGATTTGGGATCACCATTCACCGGCGCAACACCGGACTCTGCAGAGAACGAACCCAAAGTAGAGAATCACGATGACAGCACATCCCTCAGAAGAATGTTCTGAGGCCTCTTTCAGACTTTCCCGCCGGTGCCACCACCCTGGATGACTTTCGACAAATCTTCCACAAGCATCTTGAGCTGCTCAGCCTGAACCTGGAGCTTTTCTGAAGCCTGCGCAGACGAGTCGGCTGACATTGCGTTGTTCTGGGTCGTCTGGTCGAGCTGATTCAGCGCGCTGCTGATTTCGGAAATGCCCTGCACCTGCTCCTCGCTCGCAGCCGAAATGGAGCTCGTCACTTCGTTCACTTTGCTTATGGCCTCGATGATTGAATCGAAGACTTTACCAGCACTATCAGCAAGGCGAGCACCCTGCTCCGCAGTTTCAGTACTCTCTGAGATCAGCTTGGTAATGTCTGTTGCCGCCGCAGAAGTTCTTTGCGCAAGTGTGCGCACTGCATCAGCAACCACGGCGAAGCCCTTGCCCTGCTCACCGGCTCTTGCGGCTTCGACGGCGGCATTCAAAGCCAAAAGATTTGTTTGGAAAGCGATATCGTTGATAAGGCTGGTAATCTCGCCGACGCGACGTGAGCCTTTGTGAATTTCGCCCATCGAGGAAATCAACTCGCGGATCTCCTTTTGTCCCTGCCGAGCGGTTGACTCAGCTGACTGTGCAACCTCGGCGCCCTGCCGAGCGCTCTCGGAGTTCTGCGAAACGATCCGCGAGAGCGCCTCGATGGCAGCCACGGTCTCTTCAAGCGAGGCTGCAGCTTCGTTTGCAGCAGATGCAACACTCGAACTGACCTCATTCATCTGCCGGCTTGCTTCGGCAATTTCATCGCCTGATGAACCCAAAGAACGCGACACACTCCATAATTTGTTCATCGGCGTCCGCACCAATACGAGCCCGATTATGAGTGCAATAGACGTAAACAACGCGCCTCCCATCGCAATATTGCGAGTGGTCACTGCGGTAATTTCATCGACGTGCTTCATATTGAGAGTGACTGTATAGGCACCGCGGAGCGTGCCGTTTTTGAGGTCTTCCATGGGATATCCAAGAATGTCTTTGCCGTTGTTGTAGGGGCTCGTCGACGGATGCCCGTGACACAACAAACAACCCTGCTTCTCCTGAATACGAATCGGGCGGGTCATACTGAAGAACTTGCCGTCGTCGGATTTCTCGACGACCTCCTTCAAAAACGGATCCTGCTCAAACGTACGCAACACTTCCAATTCTTCAGCAGTCGCCTTGTGTTCTTCACGGCGGGGTGCATCTGAAAATATACGGAACTTGTAGCCGTCAGTTTTTTCGCCTGAATATCCCATTGTGAAAAGCACGTAAATCGGCACAGCCTTGAGAAGTTTTTCCCTGTGTTCCTTGGGCAGATTGCCGTCGGGATACTTGACCTTCGTCTGTTCAATGAGTTCTGTCAGAACGCCCATCTCACCCACATAGGCCTGAGCCTCTTCGATGCGTGAAAGGATCGCACCAGACTTCTCCAACAGTGCCTGCTCGGCGTTGTCGTGGACCAAATAACGAGCAACAAAAATCGCTGAGAGTGTGCACAAAACACACGATGCGAAGATGACACTCAAAACTTTGGTGCGAAAAGTCAGTTTCATTTCTAAACCTCGGACAAACGGCATCTTTACAAACTAATTTCCGACACAATCAATGTAACAACCGACAGTTGAGTTCCAAAGACTCCCTTTTCGTCGACCGCCAAAATTACCCGCACTTTTGTTTTTAGTCTTCAACGCATGGCATAACTGCCATTGCCACTCGTGAGGAAAACCATGGCCGAGATGAATTTTCAAACCGAACGACCACACTGCGAATTTTTCCTTGCGGGCGAAAACGTGGGCTTTCTGATGCTCTCCGCTTCAGGCGACATCTACAGGAAGTGGCAGGGGCTCACGGTCGCAGAGACGTCGATCCTCGCCGACATCGAATGGAGCTTCAGTCATTGTGACGAGGAAAATTTTTCACACAGCGAGCAGGAAAGAACCTGGCTATCAGCCGCACGCACCAATGACTCTGTGACACGCATCTGGAGGCTCAGCTGTGGTTGCTCAGTAACTCAGGAGTGGAGTTGGCCCGCGTCCTCGCAAATCATGGAAATCAATCATCGCTGGCACGCAGTTCCGCAATGCCAGCGCAAAGATTCACGCCTCAGACTCATCCCTTTGTGGACACTGTGTCCGGCGGGCTCACCGCATGCTGGTGGCGCAATGGTACAAATCATAGACTCTTCGGAACGTCCGGACGTCCTTACAGTCCGATCTCAAAACATCTCAAACAAAATCGAGCTGAGCGCGCTTCAAGTGAGACAACAGCCCGTCGGACGATGGCAACCACTCAGCGAACCTTCGCAAACTGAGTTCAGTACCCCCCATGATGCTGTGCGCGGCGAAAATCACTGGAGAAGTGTCATAAAGACCTACTACTGTGATGTCACCCTCAAGCCTGAGCAGACTGCGAGCGTGTGTATCCGTTTCGCCGACTGGCCCGCACTCAATGAGTCTGTCTCCGAGACAAACAAGAAAAAGCAGACTCACCCGTCCGCCGATTTTATCACTACAGAAGAACACCAAGAATGGATGCGCGCCTTCGCAAATTCACAAGTCAGCCTCAACCAGCTTGTGCGGCAGAGGAGCGACGGAACGCTGGGTCTGCAGGCGGGACTCCCGTGGTTTACACAGTTCTGGACCCGCGACCTCTGCCATAGCTTTCGCGCGGCGTTTCTTTGGTCAGGTCGCTTTGCAGACGGCGAAAAACTCATCTGCGATTTGTGGACCCGTTCGAGCACGACGATTCCCAACTACACCACATCGACCGCAACAACCAACAACAGCGCAGACGCCTTGCCATTGTTGCTGCTGACGACCGCTGATTTGGCCGACGTCATCGGAATCACAGCTGGACTGAACGAGCGGCTCAACATTATTACAGCCCATTTACGCGCTGGAGCACAAGTCTTTCTCAAGGGAGAACTCTTCCGCCACGGCCCTGCCGACACATGGATGGACGCACAAAAAAGCTCTCCCTCGGGCAAATTGATTGCCTGTAGCCCACGCGCAGATCGTGCCTTTGAAATACAAACCTTCTGGCTGGCTGCCTTGGCACGCTGGTCAGGATTGCTTCTGAGCGTCACTGGTTCAGACGACGCCGAACTTCTTGCCAGCGCAGTGCAACGCGGAATCAAGACAATCCGGCAGGCGTTTTACTGTAAAGAAAAGTCGAGTTGGGCTGATCATTTGCGCAGCGACGACACTCAAGAACTTAGCCTACGCCCAAACTTGTTTCTTGGTTTTTCCGCACTTCATCGCGCAGGCATCCTGTCCAAACTCATATCTGAGCAAGAGATCAAAGTTTTATTGAATGACGCGATAGACTCCGATTTGATCGTCTCCTATGGCGTCAGAACGCTCAGTCCGGACACTTCGATACGACATCCACTACCGATCAACGATATCTTCGCTGAAGAGAGCTCCTACATTCATGAAAATAAAATCCATTTTCATCCGTACCATGAATTTGGATCGCGCAGTGGATTGGAACACCCGGATTGGGCCTACCACAACGGCACCATCTGGCCATGGCTCAGTCATTCGGCATCGCAATTTCTGCTTGGCAGCGAACACGCAGCACTCGCCATGCAACTGATGGAAACGCTCATCTGGCACTCGAACCACGGGACTCAGGGTGGAGCACTCACAGAACTTCTTGACGGACTGTCGAACCATTCACACTGGAGTTGGCCGAAAGGGGCACCGCATCAGGCTTGGAGCGAAGCCGCACTCATTCACGTGTTCTGCGAAGAACTGCTCGGAATCAGAATTGAAAATATGTCACGTCGGATTCGCCTATGCACCCGCCATTGGCAAACATTTCCCCAGTTCAATTTCTCCTTCGACACCCGTCATTCACGAATTATTATCAGTAAACAAGGAAATGACTGCGCGGTCGCAGTGTGCGAATTGCATGCTTCCTTGCCTCCCACTGAAATCTACATCTCACACCACCACGGAGGCGAGGCGTCAGAACAGACCCATACACTGAGTGAAGGCACCCCTGTCCGGTTTAAAATCACTCATTCATAAGAATCGTTCAGCGCAAAACAACGAAAATCAGGATAAATAAGAAATCAAGAATTTGCTTGTTCATCGCGCCAACAAGGAGGTCTGCAATGCATCATGATCTCAACATGAACGGGTTGAAAAAAGGCAGACCGATCCTTGGTGCGCTCGGCCGCATCAGTCCGCGCGGCGAACGTATGGCGAACCAAGTCAGAACCTTATGGAACCATCTGTACAATGACGCCCGTTCTCTGTTTGTTCAGCAAGAAGTGCGGCATGTTCATCCGCGCATCGACGTTCTTGAAAACAAAAACCTTTATGACATCCGAATCGACCTCCCCGGAGTGGATGCTGGATCCATTGATTTGAAGACAGATGGAAAAACGTTAACAGTCAAAGCCAAACGTCAGTGCGGCGAGGCCGGAGATTTCAAAATGTCACACTGCGAGCACAATATCGATATCTACGAGCGGGGTATCCACCTCGCAGATGATGCAATACCCGAAGAAAAATCTGCGACCTTTGCCGACGGCGTTCTCTCCATCCGAGTGCCGCGCAAGGCTGCTTAATAAGAGCAACGAGCATCCTCAAATCACTCCAAATACCAATACCAATTGGATCGCGATGATTGCCAGGAGCATCCAAATGAATCGAAGTTTGCGAGTTCGGAAATCCGCACTTTGTCAAAAATCACAAACGAGCCGACTTTCTGCCCCCACTGCCCGCTGAAGGGAGTGCCGTCGCCCTTGATGTGGACGCAATAGTATTTTGGTTCGGTGTTGCGAAAGAAGAACAGCAGAGAACGGGTGTACTTGCCTTCGTTGCGATCTCGTATTTCACCAAAAGACTGTGTCACACGTCCCTGCTGAATATCTGACAAAAGCGCAAACGCACCTTCAACAATTGCGGTGTATGGTGCCTGCACCGGTGGACGCTGGGAATCATTGGGCGGCGGTTGTCCGTTTCCCCCGACAAGCTTGTCTGGCGTCAGTTGGCCTTTGCTGTTTGAAACTATCCAGTCTGAATATTGCCTGACGTCCGTGAAAACCGACAAACCATTTTCGCACCGCGAGTAGCCCCACGAAGTCACTCCCGACACCACGAGCCCGTTTGCACCCGAGTTCGCAAAAGCAGGACCGCCTGAATCGCCGCTGCACACTGCCTGCTCGTTGTTGCTGGTCACTTTCAACTGTTTGGAAGCAAGCAGCACACCGTTGAGTGGCAGCGTGACTTTACGAAGTGTTCCGGCTCCACCTCCCGTGCGTCCCGAGCCTGAACCTTCAGTGTAGCTCAATCCAAAGCCAGCCATCACAAGCGGCTCTCCTGCTGTCAGCACGTAGGTGGGATTCGGCACCTGTGCAACCGCAGCTCCTGGCGGAGCATCTTCACTCAACTCGACGAGCGCGATGTCGAACAATGGCGCGGTTTCACCCAACGGACGGTCGGGGCTGTATTGCGGATGTGCTGAAAAGCTCTGTACCGGTCGAGTCGTCAGATTACCGGTCGTAAGTCCAAAGCCAATCTTCAAACCGTTATTGTCCAAGCCCGGATCTACAAAACAATGCGCCGCCGAAAGCACCAGACGCGGTGCGATCAACGTGCCGCTGCAGCGCATTTTTCCGGCGTTGTTGAGAAGGACAACCGTCGACGCTGCGACCGGGTCGCCCGACGAGACTTCTTGTCCTCCGACAATGTATTTGCGTTGACCATAGCTGACCCGATCATCAGCATCTGGATTATTCTTCGTGTTGCAGGCCAGCAATGCGGCGCAGAAAGAGACGCTCCCGAACACCACTGCTATGAAATGTCGACGCCTCAATGAGAGAATATACGATTTGCGACTCATGCTGGACTCTCCGACCCACAATAAACCACTAGGTGAGTTATCGGTTTCGACCAGCGCAAATTCCGGAAATATTTGCCCACTGCGGCAAACAAGATTCATTTGGATAAAAACAGAAAGATAAAATTGTTTTAAGACACATTGGAAGCTTAATAGTTTGATTGCAGCGCTGTTGAACGTTCGTTTCATCCACTCATCCTTGTGAGGTCTGCGATGCACCATTCTCCCCGCGTAAATGCAATCTGCTTTCTGCTCGTGTCCGCGACTTTTTACCTTCCCAACGTCGCCACAGCCGAAACTCCGTCCGTTGCCCGAGAACCGGCACCGGTAGAAAAAGTTTTTGTGCCGCAGGGATTCGATGACAATGACAACGCGGAAGTCATAATTCAGGGTAGATTTCCCAACGCCTGCATGAAGACCGGGCCTGTCGGTGCGAAAATTGACAGGCAAAATCAGATCATCACGCTGAAACCGGAGGTTTATGTTTATCGCGGCGAGCCCTGCGCGCAGGTGGTTGTACCATTCACCCAGCGGGTGACTTTCGGAACACTGACCTCAGGTAGTTGGAAAATAGTTGTTGAGGATATGCCGGCAGTCAGCCCCTTGCCGCTCGACATCGCGCGCGCGCGCAGCGCGGCTCCGGACGATTTCCTCTATGCGCCCGTCGAGGAGGTCGTCCTTCTTCCGGCTGGTATTTCCAACAGACAAAAGCTTGTCATCAGTGGAAACTGGCCACAAATTCAGGGGCGTGGTTGTTTTTCTTTAAAGGAGATACGCACACACCTCGGCACCGACAATACGCTTGTTGTCCAGCCAATCGCCGAGCTTCTTCCAGCCACACGATGCTCTTCAGCCTCAACGCGAAAGAGAGTTTTTCAGGGCTCAGTCGTTTTGGACAAGCCACTTAACAGCGACTCACTTATTCACGTCAGAACTCTCAATGGAGAATCGCTGAATAAGTTTTTTGAAGGTCAGTGAGTGCATCAAACAACTGCCGGCTGGAGGCAAATATGAAACTGGAATGCAGCACGGTTGCGAAAAATATCCTGTTCGTTTCATTTACTCTTTTGACGATCGTAGCGACAGGATGCGGTCAGAAATCCTGGACTGCCGAAAGTGAGGAATCGGAACTGAATATTGTCGGCGGTCAGGCGGTCGGGTCGGATGTCGACGATGCACGCAGGCTATCTACGGTCGCCCTGACCACAGATCACCGAAGCGCGAGAAGAACCGATCATCCTCATCTCCTCAGTCAGGGACGCTCATTCTGCTCAGCGACCATCATTGCTCCCAGAGTATTGATGACCGCCGCGCACTGTCTTCAAGATTTCAATCCGCAGACAAACACAAAATCTTCGTCATTTATTCTGCCCTCGACCTCTGCCTTTATCGCATATTTCGGTACTCGGGTTGCGATGCATGGCGAATGGCTGCGTGCCGTGAACGTCATTGCACATCCGGAATGGAATCCCGCACTCACGCTGCAGGCTGGAGGCGGTCTGCCGGCGCATGACATTGGACTCGTCATCCTTGAAAAGGATGTTCCTGCTCCCTACACACCCGTCGCCCTTGCCGATGAATCGCTCAACGTGCAGCTGAGTCTTCCCGTTACGATTGTTGGATATGGCGTTACACGCAGCCGCAGGAACAACAACACCGGAACACTGCGTCAGGTGACAGTGCCGCTGAAGACGATCGACAAGCGTGCGCAATTGCTTGGAGTTGGCTCATTCATGCGAGGCGCATGTGCTGGAGACTCGGGTGGCCCAATGTATATCCGCGGAGAAGACAAAAAATGGTCTGTGATTGGTGTGACATCGGCAGGAACCGAGATCTTTCAAAACTGCATCGGCTTGGACAACACCTTCACCGATGCACGGGCATATAAAAAATGGATAGATTCATCACTGGCCGAGCACGGAATGGCTATACAAAATAATTGAAGAAGTTGGAGCGCGAATGAGTTCAGGTTGAAGCGCTGATTCCTGCAGAAACCAAATCATGCAGGCGGAGTAAACCAAGTGCCTTGCCAGATTCATCGACTATCGGCAGCGCGTTGAGCGGACGAGGACGGTTTTCCATGAGCTGGAGCGCCTCAACCGCCAGCGTGCCCGCAGGTAAAGTGACCGGCTTTGAATTCATGATGTCCGCAACAATGGCATCAAAAACTGCAGGTCCGCGCGCCTCCATGGCTGATCGCAGATCACGCTCTGCGATTAGGCCAATCAATGCGTCCGAATCGTCAACCACCAGCAGAGCGCCAAGCGCACATTCGGTCATCCGAGACACACAGCGCATGAAATTTTCCGAGGGGGAAATCCGCGGAAGATAACGTCCGCCCACCATCAAATCATCGACGCGCACAAAAATACGCTTGCCGATGGCACCACCCGGATGATTGCGCGCGTATGATGAAATATCGAACAATCGCCGCTCCATCGTCGCTGCCACCAACAACTGCCCGAGGGCAAGAGTGGTCACCGTGCTCGTCAGCGGAGCCTGCCCAAGCGGACAAGCTTCACCCTGAACAGGCATCTGTAAGACGACGTCACAGTTTTGAGCCAGCGGTGAATCCGGACGAGCAGTGAGAGCCACCAGCTTGCAGCCGCGTTCACGCAGAAGAGAAACTATCGCGATCAATTCGGCACTACGGCCGTTGTTTGAAATCATCAAAACCGGATCATTGCCAGCAACAGATCCTAAATCTCCGTGCAGCGCTTCGGTGGGGTGCAAAAAACGAGCCTGAATTCCGACACTGGCAAGCATTGAAACAAGAACCTGCGCCACGCCGCCGGACTTTCCGACAGCCACAAAATATACGGTTTGTGTATGGGCTGGTGATAACGTTGCTGGCTCGTTCGCCTGCCTGATCCGGCACCCACAAAGGAGTTCAACGACTTCTGCAAAGGCTGCCTGAAATGGATTTGAGGTGCTCAACTGAACGCTCAATTGCTCAACGCTGCGACTCATATGACCAGCACGCTGCGCAGCACTCACCAGGACATCGAGATCCATCAGTGCACGTCCACCTTCACGGGCATGACGAACACGCTGGCGGGAGAACTCTCTTGGGCACGCAGATCCGACTCTGATGCAACCGTCTCTTCGGGTTCTACCATCGGGCTGCTGGGACGCAGAGGATCGCGCCGTCTGCGGATCCGCTCGGCACGCTTGGGCATCGCCTGAGAATTGATCTCGTCGAGCATCTTGTTTGCTTCATCCAGCTGATCGTCCATCATTTCAGGGTTCAAGTCGTCTATCTGAACCCCGAACGCCTTTTCCACAGGACTTCCCATGTCGACGCCTGCAAGGTCTTCAAGACTGCGCCACTGAGCTTCCTGAAGCGAGACGAGCCGCTTTGAGAACTCCATCTGCCATGCAGCGAGCGCTTCTTGGCGCTCACAAAGTTCTTCCAAAACTCCATGAATCAGGCTGAGCTGATCCTGAGTTTCGGCGAGCAGTCTTTTCAGTTCCGATGGAGAAGTTTCTTTTATTGTGCGCCGTGGCGAATTCTTAAGAGGAAGTTCACGTGCGGCACTCGCGCCTGCACGTCTGAGCGAAGCTGCAACCTGAGGCGAGTCGCCCGCAGGTTTTGCGGCACGTGAGCGGGCTTTGCCCTGGCTCTCTGCTTTTCCTTTGCGAACTTCAGTCATTCAGCGGAACTCCAAATGCAAAAAGACAACGCTCTCACACCATCCGAACCGACAGACCAAAGCGCAAATCAGGCCTCAAGATGGGCGTCAACGACACCGTCCTTTGCCTCAGGCTGTGACATAGGTGGAGGATTCTTGTCAAAGAGAATGTTGCCGTTTTTATTAATTGCCTCATGTTGATGCATTGCTTGCCAGAAGTTGGGATCAGGCATGACTCCCACCTCAAATGGCGAGTTCTCGAACAGAGCCTGCTGGCCCTCAACGATGCCGTTTCTGATGGTCAAGCTGAAAGCCTGCATCTCTTCAGGCGACTCGGGGAGTCCAGAAACTCGCAAAAAGATAGTGCGAATCCAGCCGTCTTGACCCGCGTTCGGCGGCAGTATGGCACCCAAAACCGCAGCCTCAATGCTTGAGTTGGCAGACAGAGCACCTGCCGCATGGGCGCGCTGTTCCGCTGTAAAGACGTCAGGAGGAAAGGCAACCTGCATTTGACCGTCGCCACTGCCAGCCTCTCCGGCCTGTTCAGGGTTGCCAGCCGCGATTTGGACTGGACTGTTGGCAGTCTGGGGGACAATGCCCATAGCGAGTTGGCGGTATTCAACCTTGTGCAGAAGAATAAAGGGCGCACTGCCAGGGTTGACAACGATCACCTCGGCCGGACTTGGCTCGAGAAGTTTGAAGATGTCCTGTCCCTTGACTGACACGTATTGTCCGCCATCGGGACGCCAGCGCCGAGCGGCTGCTCCGCTTGTAAAAGCTGCTGCGAAGGGCGTTCCTGCTGAATTCTGAAGAATGGCGACGGTCATATTCTGACCATCTTCACCTGCCGCCGGCGCAGCATTGGGATCTGGCTCGGCCAGTGCGAGAAGAAGTTCAGAGAAAAGCAATTCCTGATAAACTTTTCTACGACTGTCGGGAGTATCGTTGCGCGCATTCTCGACCATGGCCAGCTCAAGATACTCGGCAGCCTTGGGTTCACCCGATTCCTGACCCGATTCCTGACCCGATTCCTGACCCGATTCCTGTGCGTCAGTTGCACCAACATCTGAATTTTGCGCCGTGACCGTCGACTGTGCTGTTGAGGCAGCAGCCGTATTGGCTGGAGTTTTTGCCGATTCCGCTTCACGCTTGCCGAACAATTTCTTGAGAACCATAAACGCCTCTTGGATAAGCAGAGCCAAAACCACTTGTAAACTGCACCGGAGAAGGATGCCCCGAAGAGGTAGCCTTTGCAAGCAATCTAAAAGTCAGTTCAGCGATATTTTCTGCGCTTGGCTTCTCGCCAGAGCTCGTCCCAGACGTCCAGACTCAGGCTTGTTGCATACTCTTCCGTGACGTCAGCTCCGCGCTCGCGAAGAATGCTCTCCATTCCCTCAAAACGCGAAAGAAATTTCGCAACACTCGCACGTACCGACAAATCAAAGTCAAGCTCTGCTCCGCCCTTGAGATTCGTTTCATTGAGATAGACGACGACGTTGGTCAACGCGAAAACGACGTCACCAAGTTCATCGGCAACCCGCTGCCAGTCGGGCTTCTCGACGAAAAGCTCGCGGCGCAACTCCTCAACTTCGGAGGTCAGATCTGCAAATGTTTGCTCAAGCGTTTTCCAAGCGAATCCCAGTTTCCAAGAAGATTTGGATATTGCCGAGGAGTAGCTGAGCGTCGGTTGGGCGTGCTTCTTGGCAGCTTTGTGGAGAAGAGATTTATTCTGTGCAGGCGAATCTTTATTCTCCGCCGATTTAATCACATCCCATTGTTTCACCACTTCACCCGCCGTGCTCAGTGTTCCGCTCTCTGGAGCAAAGACGTGCGGATGCCTGCGGACCATTTTTTCGATGATGCCCTGAAAAACATCGGATACCTTAAAATGCTTTTTCTCCGATGCGATCTGCGAATTGAGATAAATCTGCAGCAGCACATCTCCTAGTTCGCCGCAGTAGCTGCGCGCCGATCTCTCATCGCCTTCCTTTGCGTATAGCGCAGCGGCTTCAACAGCCTCATAGGCCTCCTCAATCAAGTAGGAGCGCAATGATTCGACCGACTGTTCCTTGTCCCAAGGACAGCCATCCGGCGCCCGCAAAGCTGCAACGGTTTTTGCAAACAAAACTGAATTCAATGCAAGCGTGTACATCTCGCGGCCAGAATTGAGCGTCAGGGGCTGAACGAGTTTGCTGTGCCGAGCGGGATCACCGTCAGTTTTTTTTTCTGCCTCCGCCGACTCAAGGACAGTCTTTTTTTCGGAACCACCCTGCAACAGATTGACGAGACTCGGCTCAAATCCTGCAGGAGACTCAAAGCCCGCCAATTGAAAGACTGTCGCAGCAACGTTCGCAAGACCTGCTTTCGGCAAATCATCACGCATTTCAAGTGTGCAGGGAAGAATTTCTGAATTAAAGATCGCAAATGGCACGGGCGACAGCGTGTGGCTTGTCTTCGCACGCGGCACCCCGTTTTCACCCATCTGAATCTGTCCGGTTTTCTTATCCGCTTCAAACATCTCGTCCGCATTGCCGTGGTCCGCCGTCACAACAACGATGGTGTTGGTCTCACGCGCAACGGCAAGAATGCGGCCCAATGCCAAATCGGCAGCTGCGACCGACAACAATGTGGCAGCAAAATCTCCGGTGTGTCCAACCATGTCGCCATTGGCGAAATTGATTCGTCCAACTCGGAATGAATTTTTGCGCATCTCCGCGATGGTGCGGTCGGCAATCTCTGCGGATTTCATCCATGGACGGTCCGAAAATGACGACATGTCGGATGGGATTTCAACATAGTGCTCGAGATCGTCGTTGAATTTTCCGCTGCGGTTGCCATTCCAAAAATAAGTCACATGCCCGTATTTCTGGGTCTCGCTGCAGGCGAATTGTCGCACTCCCGCCGCGGCAAAAATCTCGCCCATGGTGTTGCTGATTTGCGGTGGTTCAACCAGATAAATTTCTGGCAACTTGAGGTCGCCGTCATATTGCATCATGCCGGCGTAGACGACGCTCGGAAACCTTTTTCTCGTGAAAGCCGTGAAATTCTTTTCCGTCAGCGCGCGGCTGATTTGAATTGCACGGTCACCGCGGAAATTGAAAAATACAAAACTGTCGCCGTCATTCACTGCACCGACGGGCTTGCCATTAGCTGCAATTACAAACGGAGGAAGATTCTGGTCGGTTTTGAGCCCCTCGCTGCGGAAGGTTTTCAACGCATCATCCAAAGATGAAAACTCGCGTCCCTCGCCCAACACGTGCGCATTGTATCCACGCTCGACAATCGACCAATCGCTGTCGTAACGATCCATCGTGACAAACATTCGTCCGCCGCCGCTGGCGACACGGCAATCAAATTGTCCGTCGTTGACTGAGTCGAGGAACTCTCGCAATTGACCAGCGTAAACCTCTGCTGTGTCCGGACCGACGTCGCGACCATCCAACAAAACGTGCAGACGCACGCGCCGCACGCCATCGGTTTTTGCAGCTCGGATGAGCGCAAACAAGTGAGCTATGTGACTGTGGACGTTGCCATCCGAGAGCAATCCGCAGAAATGCAGACAGGCACCACCATTTTCGAGTTCTTCCCGGCGCACCACCGAATGCCAGCCGCGCCCCTCGAAAAGGCGACCACTTTCAATTGCCGCATTCACGAGTTTTGCGCCCTGCGCAAAAACTCTTCCAGCACCGAGTGCGTTGTGACCGACCTCGCTGTTGCCCATATCGTCAGCAGACGGAAGCCCAACGCTGGGTCCATGCGCCAAGAGTGTCCTACTCAGAGGATGCTGCATCAGACGCGTCAGATGCGGAGTGTAGGCAGCCGCCACCGCATTGCCCGAAACAAAGGCAGCAGATGGTAAAACCCCTGCGTGACGGTCGAGTTGCAGTGTGAGATTGTCTTGGGTGTCCTTCCAACCGACACCATCAAGAACCACGACGAGAACTTTATGGTCGTTGCGGTTGTTCGGGATAGAATGACGCAGACCGGATGACATTTGGGTAGCCATATTTGAACTTTCTCTGAATCGGGGCTTACATGCTTCAAAACGCTCATACTCTGACATCGGCTGGCTTGCCGCGCAATCTGTTCGCGATGTTTGTGCTCTTGGTCTGCACAGCGTGTCTATTGTCCGAAACCGTCAAATCACAAACTGCATTCTCCCAGACCGACCCGTTTCTCGTTCCCCTGAAATCCCTTAACAAGATTGATCCGGCAAACGTGGTTCAATTTAAAGTTGTCGCATTGACAACAAAAGGAAATGCAGCGACCGCCGAACTTGAAATCAGCACACGTGGTGGCTTCAAGATCTACGACAAGGGCCTCCGTTTTGAGTACAAGAGCGCCGCCACTCTCAATGCCCTCATCCCGCTGACTTTCCAAGCCAATCCGCCTGCAAAGGTGATTCAGGATCCGTTCTACAATGAGCCACGGGCGGTGCACGAGAGTGCTGCGCGTTTCATACTCACGAGCGACTTACCCATGGAGGAATCTGGGACACTTCGCGTTCGATTTGAGGCCTGCTCGGTCAACACGTGTCTTTTGCCCGCATATTTTGTCATTCAGGCCCGCGTGGGTTCATCATCTCGTCCAGAGCCCAAAGGCGATATTCTGACCGGCACAACCGGCTCGACAGACACCCCGCCACCTGCGATTGAACAAGCATCTAGCCAAGTGACTCCTGCCCCTGCACCCGCTCCTTCATTCCGCCCTGAAAAATCAGCCGAAATATCGCTCGCTGATTCCATCACAGCGCAGGTTCAACGCACCCTTGTTGAACGCAGCTGGTTGCTGTTTCCCGCATTGTTTCTTGCAGGTTTGCTGATGAATCTCACGCCATGCGTGTATCCGATGATTCCCATCACACTCAACGTTCTCAGCCGCACGGCACCTGCAGATTCAAATGGGCATCGCAGTGCGGCGCAGTCTGGCTCTGCCATTCCAGCGTTGATGTACGTCTTGGGAATTATTCTCGCCTATTCTGCGATGGGCGTTGTTGCGGGAATGACCGGCTCAATTTTTGGCAGTCTTCTGCAAAGCAAACTCGTCAATGGTCTTCTTGCACTGACGATGTTTCTGTTGGGACTTTCCATGCTGGATGTTTTTGATCTCAGCAAGATACAGGCCGCTGCCAACAGAATTCCGCTGTCAAAGAAGTCTCCATATCTCTCGGTTGTCACCATGGGAGCAGTCTCAGGTCTCGTAGCCGCACCTTGTACCGGGCCGGTACTCAGCATGCTTCTCCTGTTGGTGGGGCAGACAAAGGATCCCATATACGGATTTGCGCTCATGAGCGTTTTCGCAGCTGGATTCGGAGCCCCTTATTTGGTTCTGGGATTACTTTCGCAGCAGCTCAAACGACTTCCAAAAGCCGGTTTTGCCATGAACATCGTTAAAAACGTGTTTGCGGCGCTGATGTTCTCTTTGGCTCTCTACTATCTGAAACCGATGCTGCAAAATCTTGAGCTTGTCGCGCTGCTTTACATCCGTCCACCTGTCGTCGGTGTTGCAGCGGTCGTATTGCTGACCGCGGTTTTTCTCGTCCTGCAATCGAGGAAACCCACCAGCGCACTGCGTACGATAGGTCTGCAAACAGGACTCTCGCTGCTCGCCCTGTGGATGGCTCTCTACCTAATCAAAGGCTTTATTGCCGCCGATAAAACAGCGCTGCCTTCGCTGAGCCGCATTAACGATCCACTCGAAATTCCGAATGCCCAGTCGCAACAGACCGATGGAGTCCGTTGGATGAAAGACTGGCAGCAGGCCGTGCGCGCTGCGAAAGAACAAAACAAAGGACTCATCGTGGATGCGTGGGCACAATGGTGTGCCGCGTGTCTGAAGATGGATGCCGAAGTTTGGAATGAGCCCGGAGTTGAGGCACTCATAAACCAGCATTTCATTGCGCTCAAAATTGATTTCACCGAATCAAATCCGCAATCCGAGGAGCTCACCAAACGCTGGGATTTGTCGGGACTGCCGGCAGTGGGAATTTATCCGGCGGGCTCATACTTTGCCGGACAGCCGGCGGTGTTGTTCCGCGAGGCCGCCACAGTCAGCAGCTTCCATCAGGCGGTGCAGAAAATCTTCAACGGTGAGTTGCAGAAAAAATAAAGACCAACCTTCGCAGGCTGGTCTTTATCTTAAGAACACGGTCTCAAAGGAGCCCGCGTCTATTACATGTGGGCAGCGGCAGGAATGTAATCGTGCTGGTCGCGGGACACATGCGAACCTTCGCGCGCCGTTGCAACGTAGCGGTTCACGATGTTGAGCGTGTACACTAAAAGTGTTGCCTTGAAATTGCGCCAGTTGGAATCGTCGAGGCACATCAAAAGCTCATCATCAAAGTACATGTCGGTGTTGGTCAGAAGAGCTTCGATGGCTGCGAAAACCTGCTCGAAATTGCCAGCAGTCGCCAAATCATTGAGGTCTTCCTTGCTGCGGATGGCATTGGCCAAACGAGCGGCATTTGTTCTGATAAGTTGAACCGTTGAGCTGTTAAGAATCATGTGAAGGCCCCCACAAGCTGGTATTTATTTGCTGACTATGGCTGTTTGCTGAGTGTACGGCTCAGCGAATCACCGCGGCAAGGATTCAGGAGCGTCAATTCTCCAACGAGTCCTGCGGGCAAACAACGTCAGCGCCACGCCAAACAAAACGGCACCTACCAAGGAACCGAGAAGAATCAGAGGAGTTCTGTTGGGAACAATGCCGATCACCTCGAAACTGAAAAACGGCAGGCCGCTGCCTTCACTGCGGTTGACGATCTGCACGCGGCGCGCTGGCATGCTGGGATTCATCTGCACTTCACGCTGACTCACCTGAGTTGCCAGACCGGCGTTTGCGATGCGCGGCGGCCAGACATTCCAGTTCTCACTGAGCGAACCGAAAAGACCCTTGAACGGGGCAGGAACTTCAAAAAGAATTGCAACCTGTTCACCTGGAAAACCAGCAAGTTTTGAATTTTTCCATACCGCACGGCCTGTCGCAGCCTTCAGACGAAAATCGCTCGAAATCGTAACAGCCAGTCCCTGCGTCCCTTCGGGAAGCATCACAGCAGGCAGACCATTCCAGTTGACCACCTGAATGGACTTGGCAAGCTGCTCGGGCTTGGTTTCGATAATCTGCCAATCGTAGAGGTTCTCAGGCACCGCCATGACCACCATTGTGGAGCCGCTTTGCGAGGAAGGCACCGCAAAACTTGTCACATAATGCGCGACAATTTCTGATTGAGCAGGTGAAACAATGTAGCGGTTTGAGGTCGGCAAAAAGACACCGGGCTCAAGAATATGCAACGACTCCTGAGCGCGGTCAGCCATGGCAATTCCAGAAAACAAAAGCGCACTGACGCCGACCAGCAAAAGAGCCGCGAGACTGGCTGAACCCTTTTGGGATTTCGCTGTACTGACGTTTGCGCCAGATGAATTCTGCGGCAGAAAAGGGAGTTCTGCGCGCTGCAGCCTGAGGCAGAGCGACACCAAGGCGTCGAAGCAATCCGCATCACTGAGATCACTCACCCTCTGTTCACTCGATTGACCCGTCGTCAGTCGGGAGAGCAGCTGGTCACGCAGGCCGAGCACCTGCCGGAGCTCAACTTCATCCGAAAAACCTTTGTAGGAGGCAGAGAACACCTCCATATTTTCGGCCATGAACAAAGGCGACAGTACAAACCAAACGACCAACAACGAGAGAACGACTGCGAGAACGAGTGTGAAAATCATCCCTGCCCTCCTTCGATTCTGCGGGCAGAAATAAACTCGCGCAGTGCTTTTTCCATGACCTCGCGCTCAGCAATTTCGCGTCTGCGTGAACTGCGGATCGCTCCGATGAGAAACACAGGCCCCAACACAAGTCCGGCAATTGGAATCACCCAGATTGTTTTTCCGAAGGTGCTGCCTGAATCCGGCTGACGCAAAATCCACTCACCATAACGATCTCTGAAAAAGCTGATGATTTCTGCTTTACTTTTGCCTTCTGCCACCTGACGTTCAATCTCGCGACGCATGGCTGTGCTCTGCGGAGTTTCGCTCTCAAGTATGCTCACACCCTGACACGTCGGGCAGCGCAGCTCATTGCCAATTTCAAGCAGTTCTTTCGAATACTGCAGACGGGCCTTGGATTCATCCGCCATCGCAGTTCCTGAAAAGCCAAATGCTACAAGCAAAACTGCCACACTTATGACGAGTGCAGACTGAACCTTGTGAGCACGCTTGACGGGCGCAAGTGCATCATTCAAAAGTTCGCCCTCGTCGGTCGCCGACTCGAGCATCAGGCCATTTGAACTTACATCAACACTGCGTCTTTTGATGCGGTGGCTGAGGCCCACCAGTGTTCCCAGAACCATGATGACCAAGCTTGTCCAGACAAACTTGACAGTGGGATTGACGTGCATCTTGAGCGAAATCTGATTCGTCTTTGAATCAAAAAATGCCAGTACCAGATAAAGGTCGTGCCAAAAAGTCGAGTGGATTCCAATTTCGTTCAGCCACTCATCTTTGTTCGTGTATTTACTGCGCGTCGGCAAAACCTCGGCCACGTTACCCTGGCTGTCTTTGGCCTCAATCACGGCGGCAGCGTATGTTGCATTGTATTCCTGCCTGTAATCCATTTTCTTGAACGTCAGGGTGTAATCATAAAACTGTGCCGACTGCCCCTGCGAGAGCTGGGCCTCGGCCTGAATGCCGCGGTAACCGCCCAAAAATCCCGCCATCGAAAGCAAAAATCCGAGATGGACAATCCATGAACCCAAGTAGGGGCGATTGAATTTCAACAAAGCTTGCGCGTTCCAGCGAATAGCCTTGAGCCGGAAAACCAGGTCCATGACCATCACAAATGCTGTCCAAAGAATCAGAGCAAATCCGATGATGGAACGGACATCGAGACCTTTGTGCCAAGCGAGCACGGCAGTCAGAGCAATCGCCCAAATGGCAGGATAGAGAAGCCCGCTGACGGGATCTTCAATTTTTCCGCTCCGCCAACGCATCAGGTTGCCAACGCCGAGCAAACCAACCAACCCCACTCCTATCCACGGAGCAAATGCGTTGAAGAATGGCTGCTGGATCGAAATCTTGATTCCGCGCACTGCCTCGACAATCAGCGGCAATAGAGTTCCGATGCAGACGAGAGCCAGAAGAAAAAGCAAAAAGAAATTCGTAAACAAAAGCGCACTTTCCTTGGACACCGTCCACGTCTGGGCCTGCGCAGCGCCCTGCAGCAAATGACCGCGCATCGCGACAAGGACGATCATGATCAAGGTCCATACGACAATGTAAGTCAGGTACGCAGGGCCTATGTTGCTTTCGGCGAATGAGTGAACCGAACTTATGACACCCGATCGGGTGATGAACGTACCCAAAAAGGTCAACACAAAGGCCACAGCAGAAAGCGAAACAGCAAGGCGTGGGAGACGGTTGGTTTTATCGAGAATCAAAAGCGTATGCAGCAGGGAGGTTCCCGCCAGCCAAGGCATGAAGGAACTGTTTTCAACTGGGTCCCACGCCCAGTAACCAGCCCAGCCGAGCTCAACGTAGGCCCATTTGCCGCCAAGAAAAATTCCAACCGTGAGGATCGCCCAGCCCGCCAGAGTCCAACGCCGCACGCTGACAAGCCAATCGGGCGTGAATGAGCCGCGCAGGAGTGCAGCAACTGAGTAGCCGAAAGGAACAATCAACGAGCAATAGCCACTGAAAAGACTCGGAGGATGAGCTGCCATGTAGGGATTCTGCAACAGAGCATTCATGCCTTGTCCGACTTGCTGCACCGGAAACATGCGGGTCAGGGGAGCAGAAGCCCAAACCAAAAGAAGGGTCATAAAAGTAAGACTGAAGCCGTATGCACACAAAAGACCTGGCATCAGCGGCTCATTTTTTTCCCGCACAGATACAAGCGAGATCGTGACAATGACGGACATGATCATTGTCCACAGAAGGTGGCTTCCCTCCAATGAACTCCAAAATGCGGTCAGTAGATAAATCGGCGGCATGTCGGCAGCCGAGTTTCTAAACACATAGCCTACCGAAAAGTCATGTGTGATGAGCGAAATCCACAGCACACCCGCAGCAAAGAGCACAGAGGCACTCACACCAATCAGGGCGTTGCGTCCGCTGTACAACACTCCGCGCTGCGGTCTTGCCAGCGACAGAAAACCCATGCTCATCCCGTAAACCGACAAACACAGTGCCAATACGAGCGCATAAAAACCAAGTTCTACCATGAGAAAGTCACCTCACCAGCGGACAACAGGCGGGAGCGAAGCGAAGATCGCCTCGATATTTCCACCCGACATCAAACCAAAACGAGTCCCGCGATCATGAATCAAATTGAATTCAGCGTAGCGGCCGCGCCAAAAGAGATGCTGTTCCTTTTGTGCATCTGTAAAGGGCATACCGACTCTGCGCTGCAAAATTTCTGCGTACATATGAGCGAAGGTTTGTCCGGTGCCCAGCAGCAAACCCAGGTCATCCTCACCCGACACGTTCAAATAATCAAAGAATATTCCGCCGACCCCGCGGGTTTCCCCCCTGTGCGGGATAAAGAAGTATTCGTCGCACCATTTTTTAAACTTGTCGTAGTCGCCCAGCGGGTGTTTGTCGCACACATCTTTGAAACCGGAATGAAAGCCTTCTGTGTCTTCCTGAAAGCGCTGCATTGGAGTCAAATCACCCCCTCCACCGATCCAAAACAGAAGACGATCGCCTGAGCCCACCTTCAGCATGCGGATGTTCATATGCGCAATCGGAGCATTGGGATTGTAAGGGTGACAAATCAGAGAAACACCGGCCGCCAAAAAGGGCTGACCAGAATATTCTTTCTCGATGGATGGATAGGATGGTCCCCAAACGACACTCATGTTCGCCGCAGCTTTTTCCAGCACAGGGCCGCGGAGAACACTCATGACCCCGCCACCCTGTGGTGAGCCGTCATCACCGGTTTTATTCCAAGGCTTGACGGTGAGTTCGGCTTTGGGATCGATGGTTTTAAAAACCGTGCGGTTCAGATTGCGGACAAAAGTCAGCAAGCTGAGTTCACGCGCCGAAATACGCTTTCCAAGCACAGGCTCAGCAATCTTCAAAATTGGATCCGCCGAATCCGTCGGCACTTGCATGACTTCCGCAAGTGGACGCAGCGGATTTGCAGTTTTGAAGGCCATAAATCTTTCAGGCGCGCCCTGAGCTTCAGCAAGTGCAGCATGATCAGCAGACGACGACATTGGAGCCCCTCCCAAACTGGGGAGAAGCTTAATTTGTTCGAGGTCAAAAGACTATCATCTGACCGACGTCAAGAATGACCGCAACACGACTCAATAGAAACGGACTTCGCCATCGAGAGTTTGCCGGTGGCGAAACCGTTCTGCCTCAAATGAGAACATCCTCGGCGGACGATACGCCATACCTCTCGGGCGATGGGGTGACTCCGAGAGGATGTCCAGCGACTCAATCT
>JBEDKY010000079.1:0-12158 GCA_041171905.1 Pseudomonadota bacterium | reverse complement strand
GCGGCGGCGGGCGCTATGACAGACTTTTGGAACACTTTGGTGTGCCGCAAGCCGCAGTCGGATTCATGCTGCGTGATCCGCAGACGGCAGGTGTCGAAGAAGAATTGCCTGCGCTTCTATCTGGCCATCAGAATTCCTCTGCATTGAATGTAACGTCCGCAGAACGTCGTCCGCGTCGGCCGGTGCGCGTTGCGCTGCCGAAAGGGCGGCTGCAGAAGTGGGGCATTCAGGCATTTGCAGATGTCGGAATTCGTCTGTCTGAAAATCCGGAAAGCACGCGCAAGCTGGTTTTGCAGAGCGAATGCGGACAATACGAATTTCTTTTTGTGAAAAACTCTGATGTGGTGTCCTACGTTGAGCGCGGAATCGCCGACGTTGCGATTGCCGGATCCGATTCACTCGACGAGGCGGATGTTGCCGGCGTGCTGCGGCCTGTGACCTTTGCATTTGGTCAGTGCCGCATCTGTCTGGCGGGTCTGCCACAGGCGGAGCAGCGGCTGATGTCGAGTCCGCGTCCTCGTGTCGCAACTAAGTATCCGCATCTCACAAGACGGTTGTTGCGTGGCATCGGCGTGCAGCCCGAACTTGTTCCGTTGCAGGGCAGCGTTGAACTCGCGAGCGTCATCTCTTTCAGTGATGCGATTGTCGACCTTGTTGAAACCGGTTCTACACTGCGTGAGAACGGGTTGGTTGTTTTCCGTGAACTCGCCCAGACACGCGTGCAGCTTGTGACCTCGCGCAGCTACTACGCACAGTTTCCCGAAACGCTCCGACATTGGCAGCAGCATTGGTTGCACCATGGTCACGTTGCCGCAGCGCATTTCGGAATATTCAATTTCGGGGAGTTTAAAAATGATTCGGATTCTCAAAACAGCAGATGAAATAACTCAGTTCATAAAGTCGTTGGATGGACGTCTGCCGTCGGAAGACGCAGCGGTGGTAGAGCGCGTGCGCGATATAATCGCTCGGGTTCGCAACGGGGGGCGGCAAGCTCTATTGCAGGTGCGGGCGCAGTTCGAAAACATTCCCGAGTCCGCTCCACTGACCTACACTGCTTCAGACCTTCGCACGCTTGCAGAAAAGTGCCCTGCGGAAACCCGTAAAATTCTGCGCAAATCGATTGAGCGTGTGCGTGAGTATCACATGATCCAGCGTGACGAGACCCGTTGGATCACAATTGGTTCGAGCCGATTCGCATCGCGCATCCAGCCGCTCGATTCGGTGGCTTTGTACGTTCCGGGAGGCAAGGCGTTCTATCCGAGCAGTGTGATCATGTCTGCCGTGCCTGCGCAGGTCGCGGGCGTAGAACGCATTTCAATTTTCACTCCTGCCCGTTCGTTGCAGGACCCTGTTTTTGCTGCCACCGTTTGTGAATTGGAAGTTCAGGAAGTCCATGCCGTGGGCGGTGCGCAGGCTGTGGCTCTGGCTGCCTTCGGTGACGAGCTTCTGCACCGCTTCGACAAGATTGTGGGTCCCGGCAACATCTACGTCGCAACCGCCAAGCAACTGCTTGCAGGACGCATCGGTATCGACGGTTTTGCCGGGCCTTCGGAAATACTCATTCTTTCGGATGGCACTTCTCCTGCCGATTGGATCGCCCTGGACCTGCTGGCGCAAGCCGAGCATGACGAAGATGCAAGTGCGGTTTTGCTGACGACATCTCTTGCAGAAGCTCAAGAAGTTGCCGCCCGATTGTCCGCACTCGTCGATGACGTGTGCACCGACCGCGCGGTGATTGCGAAGCGGAGTCTTGAGCAGTGGGGAGCAGTCTGTGTGGTCGGCAGCCGGCAGGAACTTGTGGAGATTGCCAACCAGCTCAATGCAGAACATCTGCACGTGCAAACGGCCTGTGCGCTGGAAGATGCCGGTGAAAAATTCTGGCTGCAGTCTTTGCGCGGAGCCGGGGCGATTTTTCTGGGCCGCTGGAGTGCCGAAAGCTTTGGAGACTATCTGGCCGGACCCAGTCACGTACTTCCGACAGCAGGCACCGCACGATTCGCTTCGCCGCTGGGTGTTTATGATTTCATCCGCCGATCGTCGGTCCTTGCGATGAGTGCGCAGGACGCACGTTCGCTCGCCGACGACACCGGACGCTTCGCCGATGCCGAACAGCTTTGGGCCCACGCTGCTGCAGCGCGTGTGCGTCGAGACGGAGGAAGATGAGATGCCGAGAGAGCAAAAGACATTGCAAGAGTTGTTTCGCGCGGAGGCGCTGAGTTTCCCAAAATATGCCCTCAATGAGCCGCCGGCACGTACACGTCTCCACCAGAATGAAATGTTGTTGCTGACTCAATCCGAGCGTGAAGAATTGATCTCGGTTCTTGCCCGCAGCGCCGAGAATAGCTCCGCAATCAACACTTATCCTAGTCTTCAGCCGGAGCGTCTGCTTGCGGCTTTTGCGCACAGTCTGAATGTTTCAACCGATAACATTGAGGTGACAGCGGGCAGTAGTCAGGCATTGACCCTTCTTGCCGAGGCTCTTTTTGCAGCGGGGCGCAGGGTCGCCATTACGGCACCGAGTTTTTCGCTTTACGCGCATTTGGCGAGGCTATATGGCAGCGATGTGACACCCATCGACCTGGACGAGAACTTTGAATTCTCGCCGCGCAACCTTTTCAGCGCACAGGTGCTCGAGTCGGATGTGGCCATCATCTGTTCGCCCAACAATCCGACCGGCACAACCTTGTCTTATGAAACGATTCTCGAGTTTGCCGACCAGTTCAAAGGTGTACTTGTCGTCGACGAGGCGTACTTCGAGTTTTTTGCTCCGCAAGGCGGTGTCTCTTGTGTCGGGCTTGCAACGCAAAGAAACAATGTCATCGTGCTGCGCACCATGTCGAAAGCATGGGCCGGAGCAGGCCTGCGCGTGGGTGCGATGGTTGCACACCGCGATGTTATATCGATTTTTAGTGCGCTGAAGCCTCCCTATTCCATTGCCTGGCCTTCAGAAGTGATGGCTGCTTATCTGTTGTCAGAAAAAGCTGAGGAAACTGCTGTTCGAGTGCAAACGACGATTTCACAGCTGGACGAGCTGCAGGCTGCTCTCAAAGGTCTTCGGGCGGTCGAATGTCTTGCAGATTCAAAGGCGAATTTTGTTTTCTTCAAGACGTCTCAGGCCGCGCGGCTTGAAGACTCATTGGTGCGAAAAGGTTTTCTCATTCGCCGTTATTCCGGTGGCCGCTTGAACGACTGCGTGCGCATCAGCATGCCGCCGTCCGAATATTTTGAAAGTCTTAAAACTTCGTTGTTAGAGGTATTGTCATGACCGGATTGGCAGCACGAATTGTTACTCTTGAAAGAAATACCAGCGAGACGCAAATCAAAATTCGCCTTGCTCTGGAAGGGCGTGAAGCTGGTTTCCAGACCAGGGTCAGCACGGGCATCGGTTTTTTTGATCATATGCTGGAGGCGTTTGCCAAGCATTCTGCGATAGCGCTCGAACTCGACTGTCAGGGAGATCTCCATATCGATCAGCACCACACGGTCGAAGATGTCGGCATTGCGCTCGGCCAGGCTGTGGCCAAAGCGCTCGGCGACTGCGCCGGTATCGAGCGATTTGCCTTGATGGAATGCCCGTTGGATGAAGCGCTTGCAAAGGTTGTCATTGATGTGTCTGGACGTCCGTTTCTTTATTACGGCGTGCAGTTCCGCCGTCCTTTCATCGGTCAGCTGGACAGCTCGCTGATCCGCGAGTTCTTTTCTGGTTTTGTTTTGCATGCGCGCTGGACTTTGCACATCGACGTACTGCGCGGCGAAAATGATCATCACGTGGCTGAGGCCGTTTTCAAAGCCTTTGCGCGGGCGGCACGGGTGGCGTGGAAACGCAGCGGAGATTCGGGTATCCCGTCAACAAAGGGTATGCTTGTATGAGCACCGCTGACGTCTGTAATTCTCCATTTGAAATTTATCCGGCCATCGATCTTCTCGATGGAAAGAGTGTCCGCCTGCTGCAGGGCAAGCGTCAGAGCGCGCACGTCGTGCATGACAATCCGCTTGAGCAAATCCGCCAGTATGCGTCTGCAGGTGCGCGTTGGGTGCACGTAGTGAATCTGAATGCCGCATTCGGAGAGAATCCGGCGGAGCATGAGGGAGCGCGACTCACCGAGCAGGTGATTGGTCAGTTGGTTGGATGTTCGGGTGTAAAAATTCAACTGGGTGGCGGTATCCGTTCGGCAGAAGCGGTAGAAAATGCCCTTGCCTTAGGCGTCGATCGAATTGTGATCGGCACTTGGGCGACCTCGGATTTTGAGTCCGTTATGGCGTGCGTTCGCCAGCATCCCGAGAGGTTCGTGATTGGCGTTGACAGTCTGGGCGGGCGAATCGCGATTCGTGGCTGGACACAGACGACAGCCGAGACGACCATCGACTTTGCCCTTCGCCTGAAAAAAGCCGGCGCTTTGCGCGTGCTTTTCACTGAAGTGGAGCGGGATGGACTCCTGCAGGGGGCCGCTGTCGAGGCGAGCGCCGAACTTGCGGCGTTATCGGGATTGGAAGTGATTGCTAGTGGCGGAGTTGCAGGAATAGATGACATTCGTGCGCTTTCTGCTTGTCGCGGAGTGGCCGGAGTGGTGACAGGAAAAGCGCTTGCTGCAGGATATTTGTCTCTTTCCGAAGCACTTTCCATACAAAGACGTTGAGATTGCCGTTCACCGCGGTGCGGTTGTTTCGCTGCCCGCGGCACCGTGTTATGCCTTCGGCGGTTCGCCATCACATTGCCCGCCTGAACGAGGTGTCACGATGCAGTCTCAGGATGTTTCGTCTTCCACGTGGCTTGATAAAGTTCCTGTCAAAAATGTTTTTCTGAGTGTCTCCGACAAAACCGGGCTGCGCGAGTTGGCGCAGTTTTTGGTGTCGCAGGGTTGTTCGCTATCAGCGACAGGTTCGACAGCCGAGCAACTGGCCTCATTCGGCTTTCCCGTGCGCTCCGTCGAGTCGATCACCGGATTCCCCGAGATACTCGGCGGGCGCGTGAAGACTCTGCATCCAAAGATATTTGGTGCCATTCTTGCCAAGCCAAATTCAGATTCCGATGCTCATGATCTTGAAATGCATCAGATTGAAAAATTTGATTTGGTTGTCTGCAATCTCTACCCGTTTCAGGAAACCCTCCGGCGGACAGAAGAACTTTCTCAGCTTGTAGAAAATATTGACATTGGTGGTGTGAGTCTGCTGCGCGCGGCCGCGAAGAATTTTATCCGCGTCGGCGTGCTCTGCGATCCGCAGGATTACAAATTGTTCATAGAATCGGTGCAAAAGAATGGTGGCTCTCTTGCTGGACAATTGCGGGTTGAGCTCGCACTCAAGGCGCTCAGCGAAACTGCCACCTATGATGAGGTCATTTCGATTGCGCTGCGTCACAAACTGCACGGAATCACTGGCGTCAGACTGGGCGCCGGTCCTGTCCAGCGTCAGGCAATGCTCTCAGCGCAGCTGCTGGAAAGCCAGATTGCCTATGAGTTGGAGCGCGTCAAACCACTGCGCTATGGCGAAAATCCACACCAGAAGGCAGCGCTTTACCGCACCGATTCGGGTGTTGTACACCGCGGCGCATCCTGTTCTCTTGTCGACGCGCAATGCTTGAACGGCAAAGAATTGTCATACAATAATTATCTCGACATGGAACACGGCTTGCGGCTGATTGCCGAGCTCCGGGACTGCGCAGCGGTCATCATAAAGCACAACTTGCCCTGCGGCGTCGGCCTGGGAGCAACACCTTACGAAGCCTACCGGCGTGCGTTTGAAGGCGATCCGGTGAGCCCGTTTGGTGGTGTGGTTCTTCTCAACCGTAAGGTCGACCTCAATTGCGCTCTGGCACTGCACGAAACATTTCTGGAAGTGATTGTCGCTCCTGAATTTGATTCGGACGCGCTTGAGACCTTGCGCAGCAAAAAGAACCTCCGGCTGGTCGTTCTCAACACCCAGTTGCCGCTGATGAACAAACAACAGCTCTCGCAGGTGCAGGGTGGATTCCTCATACAGGACGTCGACGACACAATTTTTGATCCTGAAAAACTCCACATTCCGACCAATGTGACCCCGTCGCCTGCGGAT
This sequence comes from Pseudomonadota bacterium, assembly GCA_041171905.1. GTDB lineage: Bacteria > Bdellovibrionota_B > Oligoflexia > Silvanigrellales > Silvanigrellaceae > RFOM01. The sequence goes on along the minus strand of JBEDKY010000079.1, from coordinate 6,107 downwards.
AAGTCTGCCTGCTGGTTTGCGTATTCGGTCGTCAAACACGTGCGTTCCAACGCCATTGTGATTGCAAATGGACAGCAAACGATTGCCGTGGGAGGTGGATTCACCAACCGTGTGGATGCGGTCGAGTATTGCCTGCGCAAAGCAAAACTGTCCCTGAAGGGGGCTGTTTTGGCATCGGATGCATTTTTCCCCTTTCCAGACAGTATCGATCTCATCAAAGATTCAGGGATACGTGCGATCATTCAGCCGGGCGGCAGCGTGCAGGATGCAGCTGTGATTGATGCCTGCAACAAGGCTGGAATTGCGATGATTATCACGGGTTTTAGGCATTTTAAACACTAACAATTATGTGGTGCTTCCATGGCTGGGAACTGGAACACAGACACTCGAAGGGCGCAGTTCTGTGGCGCTCTTGTCTGTGTTTTTCTGTTGTCTGCCTTTTTGCCGGCCTGTGTCAAAAAGTCGGATCGGGCCAAGGGTGAACTCCGTTCCATCACCGTCCGTGGAAAACCGGATGCATCGTTGGAATTGGTGTTACTGAAAAGTTTTGGAGTTTCATCTGAGATTTTGAAGGTTGATTATTCCCTGTCTGGCGCGTCAGAGTCGACTGACGGCAGTGGTATTTTCGGTTTTTCGGGCCTGTCGGTCGAACTCAAGAGCCCAGACGTCGAGACAGTGCGGAAATTGCTTCCGCTCTACGCGCAAAATGCGGCCTCACGAGTAAATTTTCAGAGCAACCCCACATTTGCAGTGAGTGACCTAATGCCGCCGGCAGTGCAGGCCGTTAGTGGCCGCGAGCTAAAACTCAATCAGTCGGGATTGAACTTTTCGAGCGCGGAAGCACTGCTTTCAGTGATGCTCGCGGAGTCTGCGCAGCTTCGTTTTATCAGCCACGACAAGGCCAACATTGCGAATCTTTTTGGAGACGGATTGAGTTTCAAGTCCGTCGGCGAAATTCCCGATTTCAGCAAGCCGGTTGCTGCTGACAAGCGCGAGCGCAACAGTGGCTTTGCGGTGGGAGATGTTCTCATTTTTTCGGACAAAAGTTCTCCGTCCGAGCTGTTGCACGCTGCAGTGTGGGTCGATCACGACGTCTATTTTGAAGCGCTGCCTGTGGGACAGTCGCTTGTATTTCGCTTTGCCAGCTATGCGCAGTTGATGCAGGAACTTTCTACGCGCCTGCGGACGGACGTCAGATTGTTGAAGATGCTGATCGTTCGGAAGAACGTTTCTTGGTCTGAAGTTGCAGGGCGTGTGCGGCAGTTTCGTGATCAGAAAGTTGCCGGCACAGCCCAATTGGTCACCGATCCTGCCGGCCGTGCCCGCGCATCAGCACTGGAAGGCCTGACACTCTCGGCGCTCTCCCCGCGCGAAAATTCAGAAGTCCGCTGACGCGATTCAGACTGCGTCTGCAGAGGTCAGTTGCCGGCGGCGGGTTTCGGCAAGGTAGTCAAGAATGATTCCGACACGCTTCGCTTCATCCACCGAATAGCGGCGGCTGTTAAGGCCGCGGATGGCCACTTCTTTGTAGAAGAGCCGGCTCACGTCGACTTGTTCCGAGAATTTGCAACTGAGCGTCGTGCGCTCTGCTTTTGCAATCAGTTCGTCGATGGGCGGATAATGCGGCTTCAGGTCTGTCAAAAAACGAGGCCTGACTAATTTTTGTGGCTTGCCCATAAGCTTGCTCAATGAAGTCATACCCAATTTCTCCTTCTACAAGGTGCGAAAGTGCGCACTGCTGCAGTGGTAGGGTAAGAAATGGGCGCCTGCAATCATTTTTTGCTTATTAAATAGGCAGTGATTTTGCTCCCGTTGTTTGCCCATTTGCAGCGAGTCATTTTGATTTAGTGCCTGAAAGTATTGGTTATTTTTTCTCATCTAGTAAGAAATCGAAGCAATAAAAATTATTGAAACACTCACTGTATCTTGCTAGTGCGTTGGGACCATGTCTCCTATTCGGCGAGGTCGCGCGTGAATATATCCAAACCGCCATTCGGTATGCTCCCCAAGGTTCTGCTGCTGTCAGTTTTGTCTGGACTTTCGCTGATGGCCTGTACACGTCGTGCAGAAAATCGCGAGGAGCTTCCGTCTGGGCGCTACGTACAGCCAGAGGTTCCGGTTACTCCCGCGCAGAACAAGAGCCTCAACGAAGAACTGGAAAGTCAGCTGACAGCTTCGTTCGAGCCAATCTTGGCGAGCACTTTGCACTCTTCGGATCTTTCACAAAAAATGTCGGAGCAGCAATGGAGCCGCCTGTCGCGTGCGATGTCACAAAGCTTTTCCAAAGAAATTGCGGCACGGGCTCAGCGCAATGTCAGCACAAACTGCGTTTCGAATTCCGAAAAGACTGCAGCGTATTTGAGCTGCCTCGTGTTCGAGGTCATTGATGATCATCTTTCGAGCGTCAACGCTGCACGCCGCTGGATCAGCGGTTTTGCGCAGTTGAAAGACTCTGCCGGAAAGAATGTTTACTCTGAGGCGGAAGCAGTAGACGTCGCTTACGCATCCTCGGAACTTATCGTGAGTGTCTTCACGAATCGAAACAGCGTTGAGAATATGCTGGCTCGACTCAACCGGACGGTTGATGGTGCCGTTCGTGCGCTTGAAATTCTCTCGGCTCGTCAGGTCTCCCTCGACATGCCTTATCTCTCGAAGTCGTTCATCGAAGGGCGTCAATATGTTCTGACCACTTCACTCCAGCAGGGATCGGTGGGAACGAGCAGAGTCTTCAACCTCGATTCAATGATCGTTCGTCTCGAAATCAACAACAACCGTCTTGTCATTCTTCGCAGCGGTGACGGTCTGTACGCTGGTTCTTCGCAGGAAGACCTCATTGTAGGTGCATATCCTGTGGTGCGGACCGTTCAGCCCGAAGGCCAGCCGGAAACTTTTTATCAAATTGATTTCAGCAAGCCTGAGAACAAGAATTTTCTTGTTTCGACATTCGCGTCCGGAGCTGCACTTCAGCTGAGTGCCGATGTTGTTGTTCCACGCATCGCTCATGCAGCCAAGCCCGTCATTGGCGCAATGAGTAACGGTCTTTACTTCACAAAGCAGGACGCCAACTTCGTTATAGACCAACTCGTTTTGGTGAACTCTGACGAATCGCTCTTTGGTGATGGTGATGAAGACGAACAAATTAAGGATCCGATCCGTCCGACTGTTCACGTCGTGCAGGGGTTCTTTCCGTTGCCGGAAGGCGAAGACAGCTTTGAGTTGAAGCAGGCTCTGCCGGTTGATTTGTCGCAGCAGGAATTGCGCGCTCGCGGTGTGAACGACCAAACCAACGGTCGCGATGTTCCTTATTTTGCTACGCCGGGAATCTTTGAAAGCAGCGGTGGTCGCGCCAGCAAACTTGTTCCGTATGTGCGTAAGTTCAACCGCGAAAAGGAAATTGTTTTCGTTCTCAGCCGAAACGTTCCGGGTCCTTTGGTGCCGGTTCTCAAGTCTGCAGTTTTGTCGTTCAAGGAAGTATTTGACAGCCTTGCAAACAAGGATGTTCCGGCTCCCGCGATCAGCGCCTACACACAAGATGAGTTCGAAGAAGCAAACCGCACGCAGGGTCTTGCGCTGGGCGGCAGCGTCATCGCGGCCGATCCGCGAGTGAACATGATCTTCTGGGACGATTCACTGAACCTTGGTTCTGCGTGGGCGACTGCGGCAGCCAATCCAAAGACAGGCGAAATTATTTCAGGCGATGTGATGCTCTCTGGCTCGATGTGGGCCATGGAAGGATGCAAAGGCTTCTTTCAAAGAACATGGCAAAAAGACAAGGAACCCAATCTGCCGAAGCGTCCTTCGGGCAACGTTCCGTCGCCTGTGAGCCGGTTCCTGTGGGAAGCTAAATGCGACGCTGCGCTGAGCAATCTCGGAATCTTTAAAGCACGCGGCAATCCTGTGGCAGAGCCGTCAAACGACAAAGCGAAATTGGCAGAGTTCGAGCGCGCGAACCGTGAAGGCGATTTGAACACTCTGGCACGCCATGCATCTGAGTTGCTTGGCCGGACTGTCGACGCAAATGAGATGGTTTCTGAACTTTCACATTCGAGCGCTGTCGGAAAAGATTCCGCACAGTCACTTGCAGACGCGTACGCCAAACTCAGCAAGGACAACGGCTCTCTCAAAAAGAATATCGACAAGCGAGTCGGCCAGCTTCACACGATGCTTGGTTCCAACGACTCTGATTCACAGACGAGAACTCTTGCTTCCGGTCGCAATGTCGTGCGCGCGAAGCTTGATTGTGTGCGCAGTGCAATGCCCAATGCCGAGATCCAGCTTGCCGAAGCCGGCGCTCCGCGCATTGAATCGCCCTATGTCACCTCGGCAGAGCAGGGTGCTCTTGCTCTCGTTCGGTCGGTGGTTGTGCATGAGCTTGGACACATCTTTGGCCTTCGTCACAACTTCATCGCGTCGACGACTCCAACGGTATATGCAGACGATGCAAAGCTTCCGCTTGCGGTTGATGCCGGCACCGACTCGGTGATGGACTACAACGACTACGGCATCGAAATGACTGCCGGTGCAATGCGCGACTTTAGCAAAGCAGAAGGCGCAGTCGGACTTGCGACGTTCGGAATTTACGACGTGCTCGCACTCGCAACGGCATACGGCCTTCCGACCGACACAATCAAATTCAAAACTCCGCCCGCTTTTTGTACTGACAGCAACGTCGGAACTTTCGGCAATTGCCAGCGTTTTGATTTCGGCAAAGACTATAATGAATACATGATGCACCGCATCAACCTGATCCTGCAGCGCCTGCGCTATGCAAATCCGATGGACGCAATCCTCGATCCGCGCCTGCCGGGAATCTACGCACAGCAGATCAGCTCGCTCAGTCAGGAACTTCTCAAAGTGACGGCTCTGTGGGGAATCGCGCAGTCGTCGGCGGTCGAGACGACTGAAGTTGCGGCCCGCGATGCGCTTTTGCGCTCTGCCGAATTTGCATATCGTGGAGTCGGCGCGCGGCAGGAGTTTTTGAAGAAGTTTCCCGCGCAATACGGAACAGAGCTGATCGGCACGTACGCTGCAATGAGGCTGCCGGCGTCGTACTTTGCGAGTCCAGAATATGGCGCGCTGATTTCATCGCTCATCCGCAAGGAAATGGACCTCAACGTGATCGCAGTAGCGCGTGTTCTTCAGGAACGCTCACGCAGCAGGGGCTCGGACAGCGCGTACCTTGGTTCCATCGCGAATTTGACCACGGGTGGCACTGTTCTCCCATATTTGGACGAGATGCTCGGTCATTTCGGGACGCGCGTTATTTTGCAAAAAGGTGCACAGACCTCGTTTGAGTACTTCTACGATGGCCAGCGCTATGACAGCAGCAACGCGACACTCGACGGCAAACCGTTTGCCTTGACGCTTGAAAAGCCGCTTTTCAATCATCAGGCGCAGATATCTGTCGTTCCGAATGTTGTTCTCGATGGGCCCGCTCCTGGATCACGCAAGACCGTTACAGTGCTCGTCAAGGGGCGTCATTCGATCGATGAAATGGTCCGTGCGATTGCGGCGTTGAGCGTTTTGGCAGGTGAAAACCCTATTCACCCTGCAGTGTCTGAGCTCGCACAGCAAGCAGAAGTGCTGCAATCGATGCTGCAAAGTGACGCGTGCGCTGCGAGTCCTGAAGATCTCAACGCACTCTCACAATGCGAGAATCTGCGTGCCGAGGCGCGTGCTCCGGCGGCAGTGATTTTGAATATGGTCATGTCGGCTGCTCAGGGTGCTCTGCCTGCAACGATGGTTGCCTCGGGTGAAGAGCGCTGAGCCGTTGTGGTGTTGGTGGCCGTGTCGGGGCTCAGGCCGACGAGGTCGATAGCGATGGGCCCGACACTCACCTGCGCGAGTTGAGGATGTCCCGCGCGCAGGGTGACTTCAACACTTTTACTGATTTTCAATTCCGGTACGGCGACATCAAATTGCAGTCTTGCTTGGCCTTCCCAAATACAAACGACATCTTTTGGACAGCGTGAGTCTTCGAGAACTTTGACGAAGCTCACGCTGACCTTTTTTCCGTCAACGTCGAATTCTGCGGTTTTTCCCAGGGCAATGATTTTTTGCGAGGTTGCCTGCAAAGGTTTGTAGTTCGCAGCCTGATTGGCGGGAAG
>JBEDKY010000078.1:0-2609 GCA_041171905.1 Pseudomonadota bacterium | reverse complement strand
GATCCGCAGGCAATTATATTCGCTGCAGATGGCCTGTCTTGGAAGGGTTATCACGCAGGTCTTTCCGACATCCGTTTGATGCGGGCCGAGGGGCTGCGCAGCTTTGGCTCATGCAGTTTTTATGAGCCGATCGAAGAACTCAAATCTTTGCAACTTCTATCGTGAAAGAACAGCTATGACAAAGTTTACAAATATTCCGATGACCTCGCGTCCGTGGCTTGCTGTTTCGGAGGAGTCCGATTTTTCTTTGCAGAACCTGCCCTTTGGGATCTTCCGAAGTTCTGTTGTCAAGGAGGCGCGAGTTGGGCTCGCACTCGGTGACTGGGTGATCGACTGTGCTGTTTTGTTTGAGTCCGGATTGTTGTCTTCTGTGGCTGGTTTGCGGCGTGAGCACGTTTTTGCAGATTCGCTCAATCCACTTCTTGCCGCGGGCGCGCATGTCTGGCGTGCTTTGCGTTTGAGTGTCGCTGAACTTTTTACGCAGGGAAACGGTGCGCTGCAGAGTCAGCCGGATTTGCACTCGCGTGTTTTGCTGAAGATGAGCGATGCAACTCTTTTGTTGCCGACCAAAGTTTCAAACTACGTCGACTTCTATTCGAGCCGCGAGCATGCATCCAACGTTGGTGCGATGTTCCGCGATCCGCAAAACCCGCTTCTGCCCAACTGGCTGCATCTTCCGATCGGTTACAACGGTCGCAGCAGTTCGATCATTCCCTCGGGCACTCCGTTCCGCAGACCAAACGGACAGCTGAAGGCGGATGCCGATCCGGCGCCGGTTTTCGCGCCCACCCGTCAGCTCGATTTTGAACTTGAGATGGCATTCATCACTGGCCGACAAACGCAGTTGGGCGAGACGATTCCCGTCAACACCGCCGATGACTATATCTTCGGACTTGCGCTGCTCAACGACTGGTCTGCACGTGATGTACAACGCTGGGAATACGTTCCGCTCGGGCCTTTTCTCGGCAAGACGTTTGCAACGAGTTTGTCTCCGTGGATTGTGACTTTGGACGCACTGCAGCCCTTCCGCGTTCATGGTCCGGAGCAGACGGTTCCTGTGCTGCCTTACCTGCAGAGCAGCGGTCCGCAAGCGTATGATGTGCATCTGGAGGTTTGGCTCAAGTCTGCTCGGATGAACGATGCGGTGAGAATCTGCCGCACCAATTTCAAACATATGTATTGGAATATGGCGCAGCAGTTGGCGCACATGGCTTCCAACGGCACAAATATTGAGGTTGGTGACGTTTACGGGTCGGGCACCATCAGCGGCCCGACGCCCGATAGCTACGGTTCCATGTTGGAGCTCTGTTGGAAGGGGACAAAGCCGATTGCGCTGCCCGATGGAACAACCCGCACCTTCATTCAGGACGGTGACACCGTCATCATGAGGGGCTGGTGCGAGAAGGACGGCGTTCGTGTCGGATTTGGCGAGGTACGCACAGAAGTGTTGCCCGCTGCGCAATAACGGGCGCAGGGGTTAGGGGAGAGTTTTGAGCTGGTTGTAATCTTGTTCCAGCTCTGCGTCCGAATAGGCGCCCACAGCGTAGGCAGGCATGCCGCCCCGACCTGCGCGGATGACTGCTTTGAAGGCGTCGAGTGAAAGACCAGTTGCAGACAATTTTGGACCGATTTTGGACGTTTCGTTCTTTCCTTCCTTACCGTGGCATCCTTCGCAGCCCTGAAATTTCGCCGAGAATCCGGCAGAAGCAGCGGGAAGCAGCGGGGTTAGATAGTTCAGAAGTGCCTGCTTCTCAGCCTGACTGAGCGGCGTAGCGTACTTAGGCGGCATGGGAATTTTTTCTTTGCCACAGGTGGCTTCCAAACAGAGTTTGATAACGGCAAGAACCGGATCATCTTTCTTCCAAAATTCCTTGGTGCCGATGCCTTCGAGCTGTTTACCAAAGCCGCCTTCATCGACGTTTTTTGGTTTGTACCAGGGGGTTTGTGCGGTGTGGCAGGTTGCACATTTTTTCTCGACGATGATGTTGATGCCACCTTCCCACGTTGGATTGGCAAGATTCTCCGCGCCTATGTCGTAATAGTAATTCCCGGCGGTACCAAGATCATAAGCACTGCAGGCTGAAAGAACAAAGCCGCAGACAAGCAGAAAGATTTTGCTGACTGGCTTATAAATATTCATTTTGATTTTATCTCCCGTCTTTCAGATTTTCATTCAACTTTCGAAAGTATCAACCCGCTCAACCCGCAAGACTCAAGGAGCGGGTTTTATTTCGCTGGGTTCGGCAGAAGCCCCTATTGCTGCAGAGGAGCGTTTTTTCCTTTTGCGTGGAGCTGACTTGGGCTGTGCTGGAGGCGCATTATCAGCAGGTGTTCCGGTTGCATCCAAAGCATACTGGTAGACAAAGCTCACTCGCGGCATGATCAGTCGATCGGGAACGATGTATTCGGACAGTGCCAGTTGCATCGACTGCCCCAGGCTGGCTCCAATGGTCACCTGAGTTGCAATTGGCGGTTGCGCATCTTCCATTTTGTCCTCGCGGACAAACTCGGTCTTTTCGAGTGAGATGTTGAATTTACTGATGTTGCGCCGGACAAGAAACATAGCGTTCGCCCAAAGCGGAATTGTTCGTCCCTTGATGCCCTGAGTC
>JBEDKY010000077.1:0-3158 GCA_041171905.1 Pseudomonadota bacterium | reverse complement strand
CTTTTGTCGTTCCTCATTTCGAATGAGACCGCATTCAATTTGCTCTTGGTGATTGTTCTCACAGGACTCTATTTGGCGATCCGCATCGTCGTGCTCGTTGTCAGCCGGCTGGGCTTGAGTCCGAATATCAGTCTGCCATTGTCGCTCCGCCTTGCCGGCAGCGAGATTGCTGCACGTCCGTCGCAAAGCGCCCTCAGCCTTCTGCTGTTTGGTTTATCCGTTTGTCTTCTCGTGTTCCTTTGGGATCTGCGCAGCAACATCGTCGGACAAATCACCTCGGTCACCTCAGGCAACCTGCGTCCGAATATTTTCGTCTTGGATGCTCCGGCAGATGCAATGGCAGGTATTGAAAAAATCCTCGCAGGCGGGAAGACTGACAAGAACATCCTTTCAGAGCGCATCACGCGCGCAAGGCTGGCCTCAGTCAACAACAAATCAACAGACGAATGGCTCGCCCAGTTCCGCGAGGGAACGGAGGAATTCACCCGCGCGCAGCGTCTTCTCAACCGTGAACAGAACCTCACAAGCCGCGCAACTCTTTTGTCCGGAGACGATGCCGAGGAAGTCATTGATGGTCAGTTTTGGAAAAAGGATTCGGCGGGCAGTGCGCTGAACGAAGTTTCCCTGGAAGCCGGTTTAGCTAAAAACTTGAATTTGAAACTTGGCGACACACTCACTTTTGATGTTCAGGGAGTGCCGGTTAAGGTGAGGGTGACGAGCCTGCGGCGGGTGCGTTGGCAGAGTTTCCGGCCAAACTTTTTCTTTGTCATGCATCCGAGCACTCTGCAGGATGCACCCTACAGCGGAATATTAGCCGTCAATATCGCAGATCCGCAGCAACGTCTTGCGACTGTGAATGCCATGTTTGACAATCATCCCGGAATCACGACCATCGATGCCAGCGAACTCGCAGCAATGGCAACAAAGCTGCTGACAGCTGCGCTCGAAATCGTCCGCTTTCTGACAATTCTGCTGTTTGCGGGAGGACTGCTGAACACCATTCTCAGCGCGTGGACGTCCTTCTCACTGCGCGCGCAAAACTTTTCCCTTTACCGTTGTTTAGGTGCAAACAACTCTTTGGTGCTGCGGGCCATCTTCGGCGAATTCCTTCTGCTCTCCGTTGCTGGATGCACGATTGGCATGGCAGCAAGCTGGCTGCTCAGCTTGATGGTCCAGAAAACGATTCTCACCGTCGACGACCAGCTCAACATTGCCCTTTTGCCCGGATTCACCATTGCAGCGGCAATCATCGCAATCTGCTGCGCCGCTGCTTTTGTTTCGGCCATCCTCATTCTCAGGCAGGCTCCCTTCCGCGTGTTGCGCAGGCCGGCCTGAAAAAAGCTTTGTCAGTTCTGAACTATTTAATGCCGAGTGATTGAATTGCCTTTGCGACATCATCGACAAGCTCGTCCACCGATTCAAGCCCGATGCTGAATCGGACGAGCTGAGGGTCGATTTTTAAACGCACTTTTTCTGCGTCAGTCATCCACCGGTTGGTCGTCCACCATGGAATGCATGCGGTTGTTTCAGTGCCGCCCAAACTCGGAACGTCACTGATCAAAGCGAAGCTCCGCATGAGCCTTGCAACATCAAGTCCTTCTGCAAAGCGAACCCCAACCATACCACCGAAGTCTGAGAAAAACTTAGAACCTTCGTGCGTGAGCGAACCATGAAAGACCTCTGCAACTCCGTCGAGGCGACTCATGCGCCGCGCGAATTCACGGCCGTTTTCGTTGTGCGCGCGCATTCGCACCTGCAGTGTGCGCAGGCCACGCGCCAGTTGCATGCAGCCGGCCGCCGACAAAAAGCCTCCAACATACATCGACGTGACAGCAAGCTGTTCTGAGAATTCCGCCGAACATGCCACCGCCCCACAGACCAAATCCGAATGTCCGTTGAGGTATTTCGTGGCGCTCTCAATCACAATGTCGACACCCGCCTCATAGGGACGGCAGTTGACGGGGCCAGCGAACGTGTTGTCGCAGATGAGTGTCGCTCCGCTGAGTTTTTTCGCAGCAAGCGCCAGTTGAAAATCCTGCGGCAGACAAAAAGGATTCGAGATGCTCTCAAAAAACAACGCACGCGTGTTTTTTCGCAGGCATCTGTTCCACTCCGACATCGGCGCAAAGGTTGTCTCGATTCCCCAACGGGAGAGAATTTTTTGCGCAAGCCCCTGCGAACTGCCGTAGCAGTTTTCCTGCATCAGAAGGTGATCCTGCGGACGCAGGACGCTGGTCAGCACCGCATGAGTGGCTGCCATGCCAGAGGCAAAAACCTGCGCAGACGGAGCTTTGTGAAGTGTGGCAATCAGTTCGCAAATCTCGGCATGATTGGCGGTGTTGGAGAGCCGCGCATAAACCGGCAGGTCTTCCACTGCTGCGGTTGCAAAGGTCACCGACTGCTCGACAGCCCCAAGCAATCCACTGCCGACGCGATGCCCTGCACCGGCGTGCTGCAGAGCGGTCGATAAACTCAGGTCACTGGCTCGTTCAGTTTTTTTTAGAATATTTGCCATCAACGAAATTCCTTCACGGAAGTATGACGATAATCGGCACCGTGGTGCTGATAGGGTCGATCTCAACTGGTCCTGTCAGCGCAGTATTGCTGATACCATGAGACGGCTGCCGCAGAAACACTTCGCCGCTGTATCGGGCTCCGCTGATTCTGACGGCACAACTTTGATTTGCGAACGCCGGCAAAAGCGAAAACTGCCGGCCGGACTCAATGTTCAAACGCAGTGCTGCGGTCGTCATAGTACGCGTCGGGCCGAGCTGTACGACAGCCGGATACGAAAGACGGGCAAGCATTGCGGAAAACTCAAACAGGTTGGCAAGTTCGTGATCGTATCGTCCGGCCAGCGCGCCATGAACGCGCAACCAACAGGAACCTGAGTCCTCTGAAGCGTGACGCACGTCGTGTTCAATCAAAGCGACAATCGCAGCGCAATCGGAAAAGTCTTTGTCGGTCTGATAAAAATGCTCACGCCAGCGACCTTCGAAGCGGGCGGCGCTATGGCCGAGAATCTCCTTGGCATGCCTGCCGAGCGAGTCGCCATCTCCACACCACACAACCGAACGGATGCGCGCAAGCGACTGTTCATCGAGCTTGTCAGCCCAAGCCAAAAATGAGTCGAGTCCGCCATCTGCAACATACACGTG
>JBEDKY010000076.1:0-6679 GCA_041171905.1 Pseudomonadota bacterium | reverse complement strand
CGCGGAGTTTTGCTCATCGGTCCAGATGCGAATCAGTTGGTCACCCGCGATGAAGCCCGCATCTTCTCTTCCGTCCTAGCATACGAACCATTTATGAAAGACTTCTTTCCAGGAACGTTGGGAGTCAAGGATTTTGAAGATCATGCTCGGCATCGTCGGATCCTGCAAAGTGCGTTTCGGCACAAGAGCTTGGTCAACTACTTATCATTGCTCCACCCGCTGATTTCTCAGCAAGTGAACTCTCTACCCGAGGGAGAAGTTTTTCTTTTCTTTCCCAAAATCAAAGATTTTCTTCTCGAACAGGCAGCGCAAATTTTCATGGGACAGTCGCTCAATGAACGCGCACGCGTGTTGGGAAAAGAGTTCATCGCTCTTGTCGCCGGCTCTTCGGCAATCTTTCGCGTCAATCTACCATTGACAACCTTCCGCCGCGGGCTCATCGCAAAGCAGCATTTGTGGACTTTTCTCGCCGAACAATTGCCCGTGCGGCGAGAGACTCTCTCAGCCGACCTTTTTAGTCATGTTGCACATGCTGAAAGTGAACTTGGCGAGCGCTTCACCGACTCGGAAGTGATAGGTCACATGCTCGGGCTGATGAGCGCTGCTCACGATACCACTGCATCAGCGATGACCAGCATGGTCCAAGCTCTTGCCCGCTATCAAGATGTGCAAGAACGGATGCGAAAAGAACTGCTGGCCACTAATGACATACAGCCCGACTTCGATGGTCTGAAAAACTATAATTTTTCAGCGAACGTGTTTCGTGAAACTCTACGGCTGTGGGGACCAAGTCACACTCTACCGCGTGTATCCTTAAAGTCGTTTGAGTTTATGGGTCATGAAATACCTGCACAGACTATGGTTTTTCTCAGTCCGTCCTATACGCACCGTTTGAAGGAATTTTGGACTTCGCCCGAATCTTTCGATCCCGATCGGTTTGCCGAACCGCGCGAGGAACAAAAGTCACATCGATACCTGTTCATGCCGTTCGGGGGTGGAGCACATTCTTGCTTGGGAAGTCTGTTGGCAGAAATTCAGGTCAAAGTCTTTTTCTGGCATCTATTGCGCCGATTTCGAATCATCGGTCCAACATCAAATCTTGAATACAAGTTGAAGTATGCGCCAATGCCGATTCCCAAGGACGGATTAAAGATCACACTTGCAAGGAGGTAAATATTTGAAAACGGCGCGCGTTGAACGAATAAATCATATCAATAAAAATCAAAATTTATCCGCAGTTACTATACAATCGCCAGAACCTTTGCAGATTCCTTGAGTCCCAAATCTCTGCGGCTTTCGCTTCGTCTCGTCGTTCCATGACGCCGCAATGCGGTCAATAAGATAGGCATAGTGACTCGGTTTCGTTTCCTTCAGAGGATAAAGTGTTTCGAGTCTTCCAAGCACCAATTTTTGAAATTCCGGTTCACGGTCGGCATGTTGAGCGATCAGCCACGCCTGTTCATCAGCTTTGTCTCCAAATATGCTGATTCGGATCCAGTCGTAGCTCTTCAATAACTCCTTTAGTACGTCCGTATTACCTGAATCAAGGCTTTCCCATCGAGGACTGAAATCTGTGAAGAAGCATTGTTTCTCTTCTTTAGAATAGTTGTTCTTGATTGGTGCGCTCTGATAAAAGTTTCTCAAAAATTGGTCCATTTCCTCCATAAATTGGAGTTTATTCTTTTTAAAAAAAGAAAAAGGAGTCCTTGGAAGGACTCCAAAACTCAATCCTAGTCTTGGCTCAACGTTCGCTTATTTCTTCAGAAGTGCTGTGGCTCGGTATCTTCAAAAAGCAAAACCTCATCGCCCGCGAAAAGCTCTGAACTATCCCAAAGGAAGAGCCGGCGGATCGATTGAACAGCAGCGTAAGCGTCAGACCGAAAACAAGATTGAACCCAAACAACTTCCTGCGCAGAAATTGCAGAGCGAAGTCATAGCTGAATTGTCAGCACAAAATACTCTCAGAGAAAAACTTTCAACGTGGGTTGAGGTCAGCAACGGGGAGATTCGGATAAAATACTGCGGGCCGGAAGACCTTGAGCGGTTGATGGGACTCATTGCAAAATCAAACTAAACAGCTTGGGGATGTTTCTCGTTGAAGGGGCTACATCAGGGTTATAAGGGCTGACAGGGGAATAATGCCGCTGGGGAAATCAACGCGGCATGAGCTTAATTCCTCCTAAACGCTAATTCCAACTAAACTCAAACGCTTGTTGCCTTGTACACCCATTGGGTGTATATGTAGGGCGGAGGGGCAACATGCCGGAAATTTTCGAGGTTCGGATCAGCCACAAAGCACAGAACGATCTGCGTTCAATTCCGAAGCCTATTCTGGTCAAATTGAGAGCTTGGATCGATGCTGTAGAGCGGTTAGGCCTTCGCGAGGTCAGGCGGGTTCCTGGGTATCATGACGAACCGTTGCGGGGTCGTCGCGAGAGTCAACGATCCATTCGATTGAACAAAGCCTACCGGGCAATTTATGAAATCAGATCCAATGGCACCCTTGAATTTGTTTCCATTGAAGAGGTGAACAAGCATGACTACTAAAAAAGCTCCCAAGAAAAGCCAAGGGCGCAGCAAGAAGGCAAAGGCTTTTCTTGACGAACTGATTGCCGAGCCTTTTACCTTGGGCTTGCTCTTGCGCTCTTTGCGCCTGGCCGAGGAAGAAACACTGGAAGAGTTTGCGGGTCGGTTGGCCATCAGCCGCTCTCATTTGTTGGATATCGAAAAGGGGCGGAAAGCCGTGAGCCCAGCGCGAGCGAGCCAATTTGCAGAGGCGCTTGGCCATTCAAAAAAACAATTTGTAGAATTGGCCATACAAGACTTGCTAGAGCGCGAAGGCGTGCCCGGGAAGGTCTCTGTTGATGTGGCTTAAAAGTATCAACTGCCACGCACCCAAAGAAGTTGACGATATCAGGCTGGAGTGTCGGACGAAAATTGGGATAGCAACGATTGGACGGGGGCAAATGTCGACTACAGATGGCCCGACTCACAGAAAGCGCCCCTTCCGCATCCGAAAAAACTCAAAATACCCACCGCTTGGTTGAGTGTAAGCGCCCCATAATTGGAAATATCGAACACAGAGTTCAAAAAAAGAGAGGAAGATTCCGTGAGTATTTTTGATTCAGATTCAGGCATGGAACCCGTCAACTGGATGCGTGAAAAAATCTTGGCTCTGTTGGAAGACTCCGCAAAAATGATTGATCTAGCTAATGAGTCAGATACGACAAAATGGTACTCAGAAAAGCTACGTGAAATGGCATCTGGTATGATTTATCGTCTCGTACCAATGACATCTCTTTTATTTTCTGCCGGTGAGGATGCGGCATCCCCTGATGAATCAAAGGCTATCATCGACGGAGGTTCGCTTGCTCTAGCCCGTTGGTGCAAAAAATGGGACATTTCCGATTGGCGACTCGTGGCCCAAAATGCAATCACAACACCGCGCTCGGCTGAAGATGATGAGGAAAAGAGTCTGACGCCTGAAGAGACACTTCTCTCCGCGGACGATGAAGCTGCAAATGAAATGCGACTCGAAATTTGCCAGAGGATCTGCTTAAAATTGCTGGATGAAAACATTCCAGACGCTGCCCGAAGAATTCTTGCATGGGCAGGCTATCACTTAGGGCTCTCACAACACGCAGACGTGGTTAAAATTTCAAAGCGTTTTCTTCCCGGAGATATCCAAAGAACGCCTCAGGATACGTCCGAAGGATACCGTGCGCTTTATGAATTGCGCCTGATAGAACGGATTGACGGATTGTCAAACAATAATGATGTTCTGGCTCTGCGAATTGCAATTGACGGGCTCAATTCCTCAAAACATCCGTCCGTTTATCGGGACGAAGTTTTCGGCTTCGAGGGCGCGAGAGTGAATGGAGAATCAACATTCTCGAACGATATTTTTGTAAAAATCCCAGATAAACTTTCGAGATTTTTGACAAGGGATGCTTCGGTGATCCGAAACAAATTGCCCGAATTGAAACTTTTGCTAAAGAATTCTATTTCGCCTGAACGAGTTTTTATCAGCGACGTCGAATACCTTCCGGCTGGAGAAAGTTCTAAATATCCGAGTCTCCGAATTTCTTTCCGGCAGCCTTTATCATGTCTTTCAACGACGACTGTAGAAGAGCATATCACTGTCACGACAAATGCATGGTTAAAAAGTATCGTCGTTCTTTGAAGGTGGCCTGATACGAACGAACGGAACACTCAATAAAGTGGTGTAACACCGTTTCTGTAAATTGGTTCCAGAGCTCCCGTGCGAGCTGAGTGGGAAAAGGCGATTTTTTCGTAAAACGCCAAATCAGCATTGAGGCCTGCAGGGAATCTCTGGGAAAAGAAAAAGCTCCTCTGAGAAAATTGTTTTGAAGAAAAACAAAAAGAGGAGCTGAAATGAACTTACATGATGACGATACCTTATTGGAGAAGTTTGTGGAACTGCTCTCGGCGCCAGAAAAAGGTGGAATCCGACACATGCTGCAGGTTGCACTCGATGCCTGCATGCTTGCCGAGAGAAGAAAGAATCTGGGTGTCGGGCCATACGAACGTTCTGAAGAGCGAGTTGACCATGCAAATGGCTTCAAAGACCGCACTTTGAAAACGCGGGTCGGCGAGCTCAATCTTAAAGTTCCTCAAGTCCGCAGCGGCAATTTTTACCCATCGTGTCTTGTGAAGGGGCTGCGCTCCGAGCGCGCACTCGCGAGTGCCATGGCAGAGATGTATCTCAACGGTGTGTCGACGCGCAGAGTCACAAACATCATGGAGTCGATGTGCGGCTTTGAAATTAGTTCTCAGGAAGTCAGCCGCGCTACGGCGGCACTCGATGAGCAATTACAGTTGTGGCGCAACAGACCTTTGGGTGAGTTCAAGTATCTGCTTCTCGACGCGATCTACTGCAAGGTCAGAGAAGGTGGTGTCGTCCGAGACTCCGCGTGTCTGATTGCCATCGGAATATCGTCCACCGGAGTCCGCGAAATCCTGGGCACAGCTCTAGAACTCGGCGAGCAAGAGGTATGCTGGCGGTCTTTCCTTAGAGACCTGCAGGAACGAGGATTGCATGGACTGACACTTGTTGTGTCGGATGATCACGCAGGGCTCAAAGCAGCACGAAAAACAGTGTTTCCGAGCGTCCCTTGGCAACGCTGCCAGTTCCACCTTCAACAGAATGCGCAAGCGTATATCCCACGAGACGACCTGAAACCACATGTGTCTGCGGACATCAGAGCGGTGTTCAACGCCCCATCGCTTGAAGAGGCAGAGCGGCTGCTCGGAATCGCTGTCAAAAAATATGAGAAGACTGCACCCCGACTGTCTGCATGGATGGAAACCAACATTCCGGAAGGCCTGACCATCTTCAATCTGCCCAGCACCCATAGGAAACGCCTCAGAACGTCAAACATGCTCGAGCGTTTGAACGAAGAGGTACGCAGACGCATCAAAATTATCGGCTCGTTTCCGAATAGAGATGCAGCGCTGAGACTCATCTCGTTCATCTTGATAGAGCGGAACGACGAATGGGGAGGAACGAAGAAGTATGTAACCTTCAAATGACCGTGTCATGGAGGGGCGCAATTTTACAGAAACCATGTTGCACGATCCTCAATAACGCCAAAGTTTACAACGGCTACTTAAAAGAAAACTATTCTATTGATACGAGAGCGCTAAGCTTTTTCAAGAAGCGACACCAGCACGTCTAGAATGTGAACATAATTTGAAGTAATTTCATTCAATAGCAAACGCCACTCGAACAAATAAACAAAAGCGAACATCCTCGGCGATTTTCCGCTGTGGGGCTGATCGATGCATGCGTGTCAGAGTGTGGTTTCTTATGAACAAAGAAATCCTGCAGCCACTCAACTCTACAAGGTCATCTCTGAAAACCTCAATTCATTCTTAGCCGAACGCTCCGAAGAAGGTCGCAACCTTCCAAAATTCATCGTCAGAGAATTCGAATCCTATCTGCGCTGTGGCATTTTTGCACACGGATTTGGCCGCGTGCAGTGCGGATGCTGCCAGCACGAAAAATTAGTCCCATATTCCTGCAAGGGTCGCGGATTTTGCCCGTCCTGCGGAGCACGACGGATGGCGGAAGCTGCAATTCATCTGGTCGACGAGCTTCTGCCACTTGTCCCTGTGCGACAATTTGTCGTCACCTTTCCCGTTCAATTACGCCTGTGGATGGCCCGTTCAAAATCACTCTGCGCAAAGGTGTGTGAGAAAGTTTGTGCAGAACTCACCGCGCATCTGCAGCGCGCAGCGGGCATTGAAAAAGGTCTTTCGGGACTGGTTGTCTTCATACAAAGATTCGGCAGCGCCGCAAATTTAAATATCCACTTTCACGTCATTGCGCTTGATGGTGTCTATGAAAAGAAATCAACTGGTCGTTTAAAATTTTACGCTGCTCAGGCGCCGACAAACGAGATTATCCAAAATCTCGTCGGCAGAATATCCACAAAAATAAATAATCTCCTTATCAAAAAAGGTTACCTTGAAAAAGTCGAGGACATGGTTCTCGTTGGTAACACCGACGACATCTTCAGCGATTCCAGTCAGAATTCTTTTGAAGATATTCATCTCCCAGCGCAGGCGGCAAGCGTCGCACACCGCATTGCCTTAGGTTCTTAAATTCTTCCCAAGCCCAGGGATATTCAAAGGGCATCAATTGGGTTTGGGTTGC
>JBEDKY010000075.1:0-5786 GCA_041171905.1 Pseudomonadota bacterium | reverse complement strand
ATAAAAACACACAGCCGCGCACTCACGTTTGATTCAACGTAAGTCACGGCTTCGCCGCCCCTCGTGTTTTCGGCCTCGGCCATCCCTGCTCCCTCTCGACAGTAACATCGGATTATCTGCGGATATGTTTAGCGTCCGAAGGGCGGCAGCGGGGTATTGAAGTGATGAGGTGTTGAGTTTAACTAGCTAATATTATTGATTCTGAATCCGAAAGTCGTCATCGCTTTGAAGTTTTTCGAGAAACTGTTGTTCTTTGCTTTGCCCTTTCTCGAAAACCTCTTTTGAGTCTTTTATGTTTTTTCTGATTTTATCGCTTGGTTTGAGCTTCTTCGTCGCTGATGAGGGCACGGTCGTTGGTACGGGAATGACCTTGGTTTTGGGCTGAATTGTCGGCACTGCCGTGGGAGCCACCGTCGGTTCTGGAGTGGGTGAAGGAGTCGGCACTGCCGTGGGAGTCGCCGTCGGTTCTGGAGTGGGTGAAGGAGTCGGCACTGCCGTGGGAGCCACCGTCGGTTCTGGAGTGGGTGAAGGAATCGGTGTCACTGTGGGAGCCACCGTCGGTTGATTCACCGATTCCGAGGAAGCTTTTCGGTGATGATAGGGTGAGATTAGTTCACCATTTTCGAGTGTCCAGCCGCCTTTCAGAGGGCAGATTTTCAAGGGAATCTTCAGGCGCGTTCCTGGTGGAATTTCTTTACCGCGTAAATACGAAAGCTCAGGATTCAATTGCCAGGTTCGTTCAATCCAACCACGTTTTCCGTAGACAGGTTCCGAACCCAGAAACCACAAAACCTCAGACAGGGTATCACCCGCTCTGAAGACAAAATCAGCTTGTTTCGGACATCGTGAGGACAAAGCAGTTTGCGGCAACAGGAGAGCGAGAAATAGAGCGACTTGAAATTTAATGCGTGCGACGAGTGACAAAATATGTAGCCTTGCCATCTTGTTTCCACCGATCCGACTGTTTAATATTATGTCAATGATGCAACTAGAGCTCAAAGATATCCTGCAGTTTATCACACCTACATCCCGAGAACGAAGTGTTGGCGGGTCGGGTTTTGCTTTCCTGTTTATCATCTTGCAATTGGCATTTTTGACGGACGCCGAGGCACGACAGTCCGGCGACTCGGTCCTGCCATTCGAGTCTGTGCGGTTGAGAATCGACTTTGATCAGGCACTCTTTGACTCGACGATTGATTCAGTGCGTCAGGAGCAATTTCAGACGGCCTGTAAAGTTTGGAAAGAGGCATTTTTGCTCGGGCAGGGGCCTTGGGGCTTTGGCATTGCATCCGAGGTTAGCTGCAGGATGCAGGTTGCGGGTGAGTCTGGAAATTTTCGTCAGTTGAAAAATTTCGATGAGTGGATTCTCACCCTCAAGAAAGACAAGCTTGAACAGTCTGTCGTCATCCGCGCCGAAATTTGCCGAGCGCGACAGTTGCCCGAAAAAAGGTCGTCTGGTGAACCTGTGTTTGAGGAAAAGTGCGAAGCTCAGAAACTCATTCCATGGACAGAATATCGAGTGCGCCTTTTGCGCTTCAGATCATTCGTGAGACTGCTCGCAGCCTCGCTCTATGATCTACTGCCATTTTTGTCGTCGGTGACACGCAATCTCATTCAATTCGATCGTTTTGGGTTGCGTGGATATCCAGAGGTAGACACACCAGAAGTGAGTTTTCCCCAGCCACCGTCTGAACTCTCTTTTGTTGAGGCGGGATATGAACAGAAGGAGAGTCGGTTCCGACTTCGGGAGATTTCCCAGCGTGAAGCGATGATGTGCACCAGCAAGCCCAAATCTGTCTGCTGGATTGTCGGCAAGAACGGACGAGGAAAAAGAACAGACGAATTCAACCGGCGACTGCGTGAGGCATTTGTAATTCTGAATGCTCAGTTTCAAGTTGATGTGATGAGAGTTCAGCGTGAAAGAATCAAGGGAGACGTCGAGAGATTGAAAGAGAAATCCTCAGTCTTATTGTCTTTCCGTGGTCGGGCTTTGGCCGGAATTCCTCTGTTTTCGCTGCGGTCGTCTTTCGGAGGCAAAGGAACCCTGGGGATTCGCACCGGTTCAGGATTTGGAGTTTTATCGCACACCTCGATCGTACAGTCTCAATATGTGCTCCAGGCCGAGGTCGAAGAAAAAAACAGTGGCAAGAGCAACATTGAATCAAAGGTGGGAATTCGTGAGATAGGATTCTGGATAGAACCGGAGTTGCGGCGGGGGTTTTCCGCCAGCTCCAACCCAGATTTTATTTATCATTTGGGCGCGAGACTCGGTGTTCTGGCGAGTGACGGCGATTTCAAATCTGCTGCCGGTCTTCCCCAGAGTGACCTTCAAATCCGCGCACGAGAATTTGTTTTGGGTGGGAGCTTGGGTGTTGAATTGCCGATCGGTCAACGCGTCTTGATGTCCGCATCAGCTCAGGGTGATCTTGGTCTGACGGCAAAATCAAACACGATTTTTGGCTCTACAGAATTAATCTGGGTTGTTTCGCGGATGCAGACTCAACTTGGTGGTCGCCGGCCCCCGAGTCTAAAAATTGGCACAGGCATGCAATTTGGTTCGCTGAGAAGGCTATTTGTCAATTCAAACGTCTCAACGGCCTTGCAGACAGAAGTAACACTCAATGGCCTGCACACCACCGTTTTTATGGAAAAAGTTTTTTAGTTTTTCATGGTTTACGAAGGCAGTTTGTCACACACGTTGAACTTCGAATGGTCATCATGAACCGGAAATTCTTCTCAAGTTTGAGTCTTGAATGTCCGAAGACCCGACGAACGTGCTCGGAGCGAGAGGCTTGACGGGCTGACGGAGGATACGCGTATGCGATCGAGTTGTACACGGGCTATCGGCTTGTTTGGAATCACAGCGCTCGTTGTGCTTGGATGCCAACCGCGCAAGTTCAACGAAACAGCAGCCCAGTCGGTCGGCTCAGGCGGCAACAGCTTCGTTGAGGAACTACTGACTTATCATCGGAATGCAATGTCGCCGGACCTCATCAGCAAGCTGACCGATACGAGCTTCTACGTCTTCAACCGAGGATGCGCTGCAGGAATGCCGTCAGATGAAGTGGGTCGTAGACCCTTGGATGGCTCACGCGATCCGAGCTTTGCAGACAACCCTGAGCCTTTTCCGCATCCGGACACCTGTCAGAATTCGTACATCGATCCTGCCAATTACGAGATGCGCGGTGTTGTTCGGCGTGGATTTTGGTCGACGCCCGGATCATCGTCGCCAGGAACACCACGCGCAGAAGGACAGTCCGCGGTTGTCGATGTATTTCAGATACCGCCCAGCAGTCCCCGCTTCAGAAAACGCTGCTACAATTCGCTTCCGAGCGGAAGAGCTATCTTTAGAGTATTTTCGCAACAGGGTTCTGCCTTCAACGGTACACCCTACTACGAGGTCCGTTCTCATGACGTGACGGTTGGCGTGATTGTCGACATCCAGCGTGTGGTGAACGAAGGGCTCGACCGCAGTGCATCCGATCAGGTTGATCTTGAGAGCGGGTTTTATCCGAAGGTATATGTGATGCCGGGATTGTGCGGTGTGGGAAGTCCTGCTGGATCATCGAAGGGCGGCAAGCCTCCAGTTGGTCTGCCTGGAACTCTGCCAAATCCAACAACACAGAACCCAACCGTGCAGAATCCGACCTTGCCGAACCCAAGCACTCAGAATCCGGCGACACAGAATCCGAGCGGTGGAGGAGTCGTACAGCAGCCGGGTGCTCAGAACCCTGCAGTTCAACAGCCTTCGACTTTGCCCAACCCGAGCACGCAGAATCCAACGCAGCAGGGGCCAGTTCTGCAGCCGCGTCCTTCTAACGGAACGACTCAGCAGTAAGACTAACGCGTACTCTAAGAAAAATGCCTGAGGAATTCCTCAGGCATTTTGCATTTCAAGCATCTTCGTGAGTTTCTTTGCAAACACACCGGGGTTCCGTACGGGTGACCCTTCGGCAAGCAAAGCTGTATCGTAAAGGACATCAACCCACTCTTCCAGCGCCGAGTCAGTGGCATTCGTCTGAGCCTTGCGAACCAGCGAGAGAATAATCGGATGAGCCGGATTCACCTCCAAAATTCGTTTGCTGCCGGAGAACTCTTTGTTGGTGGCTTTCATGAGCCTTTCCATGTGTGCGCTCAGGCCATGCTCATCGGCAACAAGACAACATGGACTGTCGACCAGCCGTGTCGAGATCTTCACGTCCTTGAGAGTGTCGGCACATTTTCTGCGGAAGACTTCAAGCAGAGGCGCAATTTGTTCTGGGGTTGCTTCGTATTTGTTTTCCTTTTTTTCCGGTTCCGTGCCGACGCCGGTCAAGTCGAGCTGGCCTTTAGCAATCGACTTCAGGGCGGCTTCACCAAACTTCGGATAGTCCATGACAAACCATTCATCGATGGGGTCGGTCAGGAACAAAACTTCAATCCCGCGTGAGGTGAGCGATTCCAAATGCGGACTTGCAGACACGGCATCAAAAGACGGTCCGCTGAGAAAATAGATGTCCTTTTGTTCCGTGGCTTTCCGTTCCCAGTATTCCTTCAGGGATACCCAGCCGTCGCGTCCTGTCCTGCTCGAGCGGAAGCGCACAAGCTCAGCGAGATTCTCATGGTTTTCATGATCGAAATGGAATCCTTCCTTGAGAACGGCACCGAACTGTGAATAGAATCCTGCGTATTTTTCTGGATCATTTTTGGCGAGGTTTTGCAGCGATGAAAGCAGTTTTTTAACGAGTTGTTTGCGGATTGCAGGAAGTTTGCTGTTCTGCTGGAGGATCTCGCGCGACACGTTGAGCGGGAGTTCATCGGTTTCGACCACACCACTGACAAACCGCAGATATTCAGGAATCAATTCCTTGCACTTGTCGGTGATGCTGACACGTCTTACGTAAAGATGCAGGCCGTGTGAGTCGCGCTGGTAAAGGTCAAACGGGACTGCCGATGGAATGAAGGCGACCGCCTGGAATGACATCAAGCCCTCGGCATTGACGTGTTCCCACAATAGCGGCTCCTGCCAGTCATTGCTCAATTGCTTGTAGAGTTCTTTGTAATCTTCAGGAGTGTTGTCCTTTTTTGCGCGGGCCCAGACGGGAGTCGACTTGTTGAGTCTTTCCTCCTTGTCGTCTTTGTCCTTCCACAAAATCGGATAGGTCACATAGTCCGAATATTTGCGCACGATTCCCTTCAGCCGCCATTCTTCAAGAAATTCTTTTTCGTCTTCCTTGATGGTCAGTTCAATTCTGGTTCCGCGGTGTTCGCGATTGCCACCTGTCAGCGTATAGGTTCCGTTTCCTTCGCTTTCCCAGAGCCATGCCGCGTCACCGGACGCAGAACGGGTTTCAACGGCGATTTTTTCTGCGACCATAAATGCGGAATAGAAACCAACTCCGAATTGGCCAATCAGCTGAGCGTCTTTTCTGTCATTTTCATTCAATTTTTCGAGGAATTTTTTTGTCCCTGAGTTAGCAATCGTACCGAGATTTGCAATCAGTTCGTCACGCGTCATACCGATTCCGCTGTCTTCGATAGTGAGCTTTCTGCTGTCTGCAGAAACGCTCAGGCGAATTCCGGTTTCACCGCTGGCCGGCAGGAGATTCGGTTTTGTGATCTCCTCAAAACGCGCTTTGTCGATGGCATCGGATGCGTTGGAGATAAGTTCGCGCAGGAAGATCTCTTTATTCGAGTAAAGAGAGTGGATCATCAGGTTGAGGAGTTGCTGAGTTTCTGCCTGAAATGAATGGACTTCTTGTGACATTAAATACCTCCGGACGATTAAAACTGCCGATAACCTAAGC